>NZ_JAWLQI010000097.1:0-7247 GCF_036997785.1 Brachyspira pulli | reverse complement strand
AATTTTCGATTATTTATCAAAATCCAAGCCAAGCCAAGCCAAGCCAAGCCAAGCCAAGCCAAGCCAAGCCAAGCCAATAATGTAAACTCGGTTTATTATAAGTCATCAAAAAAAATTTGCCTAATTTTATTCAAAATATTCTATATCATTAAGAATGTAAATAATATTAATAAATATAAAATTTTAATAAAATTTATTGATGGTAATAATAAAAAATTACTTAATAATATTTAAGGACTATTTTATGAAAAAGAATTTTATTAACAAAAATTATGATTATCAAAATATAAATTTTTGGGAATATTTTGAATTTTACGTATTAATGTATGAGTATTAGTTATTTTATAATTGGATTCAAAATAATATTTATAGCATAAAATTATAGACATAGTTTTAATTTAGATGTAATAGAAGTTTATGAAATTTATATACTCGCAATAATAGGATAATATGATGAAAAATAAGTTATACTTTATATCATTTTTTTTAATTATTATTATAGTTTTTATAATATCATGTAGAAAAATTAATATATTAGGTCCAAATGATATTCCGCCTCCAACAGCATTTCCAAATATAGATGACGAGAAACCAGAAATACCAGACTATCCAAATCCTACACCAGTGCCAGACCCTCCAGAAGAAACAGAAGAAAAACCTATAGAAATAAAACCTGAAGTAGTAGAAGATGGTATAGTATTTGGAAGCTATGGAAGAAGATTTAAATTCAAAAATGAATGGTATGTATTGGCTACCAATGAATATAAATATGATCCTGTTAAGAAACAATTAGAGAGGACAGGAAAAGGAGCATTATTAAAAATAGCTAATGATGGAAATACTATAATAAAAATACATAGTTTATCTGCAAATGAAGATTTAGAAAAAGTACAGTATTGGACAAATTTAAATTCTGATAGATTAGTTATTGATACAGATAAAGTTTATATAGAAAGTACAAATAGATCTTATGAAGTATTGTATAATGATGTAGAATTTGAAAAAAAGCCAAGTAATTTTGATTCAACTTTCTATAAAATAGAATATTATTATGAAGTTAGAACATATAAAGATATTATTTCTTCAGATACTCTTATCAATTGGAAAGATTCAAAGGATCTTCTTCAGGTATACAAACTTCCAGAGGCTAATTATAACAATCCTAATAATTGGCAGGGTAGAATAGGTTGTACAAGAATAGAGATAGTTTTTTTCAAGGATAAATTATATGCATTTAATAGATGGTATTCTATATATGATGTAAGCCCTACAGGATACAGAGATCCAAATGATGATATTTTTACTACATCAGATGGATATTATTATGTTAACGATTTGAATGATGGTTCTTCAGAATTAAAAACTTGGACAACAAATGCAAATCCTTTTGGATGCAGAGATGGTTATTATGTAAAAACTGATGGTAAAAAATTATATGTTTCAGGAGGAGTTTCTAATTGGTTTTATTATAAAACTTCCAAGCAGTTATGGGGATATGGTGTTAAGAATTTTTCAAAATCTGATGGTATATGGTCTACTGAAGATGGTAAAAATTGGATGAAAGAAACATCATCAACAGGTTATGATGATGCTGATGAAATAAACGGTAAAATGATATCTATGAGCTCATTGTCTTTAACGCCTCCAACTCCTTTAGAACCTTCTTACACTGAATTAAATGGAAAATATTATAGAACTTTTAATATTACTTATCCTATTCCTCCTATTAAAGAAATTATGGAAACAGTTGATAGATTTGAAACTAATTTCACTGTTACAGAAGAACATATCAAAAAATCTGGTTCTTATCAGCTGCAAGTATCTTCAGTACCTCCAGACAGAGCTCAAGAATCTGATTGGGTTAATGTTGTACCTAATAATGAAATAACTTCTGTAATAGGTTGGGAAAGCGGCGGTGCTGATTTATTTACTTTTAATAATAAAATAGTTCGTTTAGTTGATTATGATAGACAGTTTAAACTTAATACTCAATATGAAACAGCTTTAAACCTTTCACATAAATATTATGCTTTACTTGAGGCAGCTATGACTATGGAAGATTATAAAAAGTATGATTATTATTTCTTGTATTATAAAACTATGGCTGATATGTTAAGAATAATTAAGGATAAAGGTAATGATTATTTTCGACCTGATGAGGCAGTTACGCATTACACTTTTGAATTGAATTAATAATAATATAAAGAGAATGGGTAAAATATATTTTATTAATTTTATTATATTTATTGTTTGGGATTTTTTATGAAAAAGACATTTTTAATATTCTTTGTAATGTTGTTTATAAGCATTAATTTATATTCCCAACTGCCTGGACTTGATTATGGAACTTTCATTAACTCTTATATAGATTCAACAGGAATGTATAAGAATATACCTAAAGAAACATTAGAGATTTTAACTGGCAGCAAACAAATGAATAAATTATTTGATGATGGCATAAAATCATTTTCATTTGGAGAGCTTATAACAATAGCACAAAATCCTGAAAAAGTATTGGATACCACAACAAATGAATCTGTAATATTATTAGTGGGAACTACATTGGGATTTTTGGAAGTTGCAAATATGCAGCAAGGTACAGCAACAACAGTTATTAATGCTTTAAAAAATAAAGCGGCTTTTACTGCAGCTTCTGGAAATAATACAGGACTTCTTATTCCTATGCATACACCCATAGGAAGTTTTGGAATTAATTTATACAGTGATGCTCCTTTGCTTCATATAGATTATATAAAGAATCCTCCAGCAAATCAAAATGATTATGATTCATTATCAAAAGCTTTAGATATACTTCCTATACCTCATATAAATGCTTATTTTCAAGTTAATCTTGGCCCTATACCTTTGGCTTTAACTTTCAGAGGAGGTATATCTTTAGGATTTAAAGAGATTTATGGGGCAGTTATTAATGATGTTGAAATAGAATCTTTAGGTTGGAATGTAGGTGCTTCATTAAAGGCATATCTTTTTAGAACTAAATATTTCTTTGGTGATTTAAGATTTGATTTTAATTATGATGTTGGAAATTTAAAAATGGCTGCTAATAATAGAAATGTTTATGTACCTCTTTATTTAGGTTTTAATGGCGGTACTGATACTGGGGTTGTATTTAATGGCAATGCTTTTTTAGAATCTAAATGGAAAACTTTTGCTTTAAGTCCTAAATTGGTATTCGGATTTAAGATGCAGGAAAAAGTACCTGCTATACAATATTTATCTGCATATTTCTCTCTTGGAGCTGATATTATATTTGGAAGTTTGGAATCTAAAGTTGGTGTGAATGGTATAGGCAGTTATGCTAATATTGTAGGACATGAAATAATAGTTAATGATTTGTATGTTCCTAATTCTCAAGATAAAATGTCATATAAACTTTATGATGTTAGAGTAGGTTTTCATTTTGATATATTCTATCAATCGTTAGCTATTGAGTATGGTATATTTACTAAACAATTTGCTCTTTCTTTCATACCTATAAATATAAGGTTTTAATGAGGCGGTGTTATGAGATATATTAAATTGCTATTGTTTTTGATTATACCATTTGTTTTAACAGCATGTTTCATACCGGAAAGAAGAATATATTTTTCTTGGAATAGACCAATTATAAAAAAAGATCCATGTAATTATGATTTCAATACAAGCAGTAATATTAATTTGATTGAAACTGAAAGAGGCTACCTTATGGAGTTTACAGGACATGAGATATATTACAGGTTAGGGGAGACTAAACCTTATAATATAAAAGATTATGTTTTTGTTATGGACGAAGTGCTAAGTTTTATGAGTAATAATAGAAATTGTATTTTACTGATAGAAGGTCATGCGGATATTATAGGTAGTAATAATACCACTATAAATTACAATTTGTCAGAAAGAAGGGCTAGTGTCATAAGAGACGTTATTCTTTCCTCTGGTTTTTCTTATAAAAGGGTTCACATTTTTCCTTATAGTGATATAATGCCAAAGTATACTACTAATATTCATTTGAACAGACGTGTTGATTTTGTTGCTATTAAGTGTGAAAATGAATTGGAAAAGTATATGAAGTTTTACAGCAATTATGGAGTAAATAATACTTCTAATGATTTTGAGGAGAAATGATATGTTAAAATCTAATAAGCTTTTATTAATAATCAGTTTATTAATATTAGTTTGTCAAATTTCTTATGCTAAGATTGGCGGTTTTGAAATAATTGCAAATGTTCCTATTGGTGCCGGAATTACATTGGTTGATAATAATGTTAAAGTAGCTGGCAATCCAAAAGTTGGCGGAAATTTTCAAATAGGTGTAGAAGCTGATATAGGATATATGTTTCAAATAAATGAGAGTATGGGAGTTAGTTTATTAGGTTCATTAGGTTATGATTTTACAGGTTTTAATTATTCAAAAAATAATAATACTCAAACTTATAAACTTACTTCTCATGATCTTTATATAGGTTTTTATCCTAAATTTAATATAAAAGGATTTTCTATAGGTATTAATGTTGGAGCTAAATTTGGAATCAATCCTAATGTAAGTTATGATGTTTCAGGATTATCTCAAAAATATTCTTCAGATACAAAACCTAGAACTTATATAAGAGGTACTTTTGATTATTCTATATTCTTTAAAGAAAATATGGCTATAAATATTGGATTTTATTTAGGCTATGACTGGGGATACAATTGGAAAGAATCGTTAGATGCACTTAATGTTTTAAAAGATGAGGCTTTTGGAAATTTGGATATTGGTTTGCAGGTTGGATACAGATTTGGGCCTAAATTTTAATTAGATACTTTCTTGAATTTCTGTTTTTATAAGGGCATGCTATTTTTTAATAGTATGCCCGCTTTACTAATTACTATATATAATTTTTATTTTTTGATTATTTCCATACTCCAATTAGGGCCGCTATAAACTTTATATTTATCAGAGAAATTGCCCATATTTACAGCAACAGAGAAATTAAGTTCAGAATTGAAATAAGCCATGTTATCGCCTTCCGGAACATCTCCAAAAGTATTAACAAGTTTAACATCTCCATTCCATACTAAATTACCTTCATTATATATAGATACATTTACCATATCTCCAACTTTAATGCCATTATCCAACATTAATTGTCTAGGCAAAGAAGACCATACATTTCCATATTGTACATCAAGTATAGGAATATTAGCAAAGAATTTACCGTTTTCATATCTTGCTTTTTGATAATCAATCTTTGTTATATTTGTACCTAAAGATTTACCTACTTGTTCAAAAGTAATTTGTTTAGATGCAAGTCTTGCACCAGTATAAACATAAACATCTCTGCCATGGAAAGTGTATGATTCTTGAGAGTTAGTTAATCTATTTACTGCTTCATCAATTTCTCTTACTTCTTCAACACCTAAACTTTCTGCAACAAAAGTTAAAGATCCATTATCAGGAGTAACAAAGTAATAATTATTAGTAGTTTTCATTACAACAGATTTTCTTTCTGTACCAACTCCAGGATCAACAACATTTACAAATACTGTACCTTCAGGCCAATATCTTGCTGTTTGATCTAATCTTAAAGCAGCTTCCCATATATTGAAAGCTGGTATTTCATGAGTAAGATCATATACTTTTAAATCTTTATCTACTGTTAAAGCTACTCCATACATACTTGCTACTGCATTGTCTTTTCTTCCGAAATCAGTTTGAAGGGCTAAAGGTGATTTATTAATTTCTTTTTCGCATGATATTAATAGAGAAAATAAAATAAATATCATTAATATATATTTTTTCATTTGTTTATTCCTTTTCTGTTTTCTTAAATTTTGTTTTGTTAAAAAATGAAGGGCATAAGAATAAACTCATGCCCTTTAATAATTTTTGTTGTTAATTATTATTTAGCTTTAGCATTTAGAGCTTCTTTTTGTCTTTTGATTCTTCTTAAAGCTCTTTTACGTTTAACTACTTTTCTGTGTTGTTTTCCCACGGTGTCTCCTTTAATTATATTTTATTGTTAGAACCTAATACATTATTGATTTTATGTATATAAAGTTTTTTCATTTCATCACGAGCAGGTCCTAAATATTTTCTAGGGTCGAATTCTTTAGGATCATCATGGAATACTTTTCTAATAGCAGCAGTCATAGCAAGTCTTGAGTCACTGTCTATATTGATTTTACAAACAGCACTTTTTGAAGCTTCTCTTAATTGCTCTTCTGGAATACCTATAGCGTCATCTAATTTACCGCCATTTTCATTGATCATTTTAACATACTCTTGAGGTACGCTAGAAGAACCATGTAATACAATAGGGAATCCAGGAATTTTTTTCTCAATTTCTTTAAGAATGTCTAATCTTATTTGAGGATTTTGACCAGGTTTAAATTTATAAGCACCATGGCTTGTACCTATAGAAATAGCAAGAGAGTCAACTCCAGTTTTTTTAACGAAGTCTTCTACTTCTTCAGGCTGAGTATAAGTGTGCTGTTCTGCTACAACATCATCTTCAACACCAGCAAGTACGCCTAATTCACCTTCAACTGTAACGTCATATTTATGAGCATATTCAACTACACTTCTAGTTAATTCAACGTTTTTGTTGTAATCATAATGGCTTCCGTCTATCATAACAGAAGAGAAACCGTATTCGATACAGCTTTTACAAAGTTCTAAACTATCACCATGGTCAAGGTGTAATACTATAGGTACGTTAACGCCTAATTCTTTAGCATATTCTACAGCTCCTTGAGCCATATATCTCAATATAGTTTGATTAGCATACTTTCTAGCACCAGAAGAAACTTGAATTATAACAGGGCTTTTAGTTTCTACACAAGCTTGAACTATAGCTTGTAATTGTTCCATATTATTAAAGTTAAATGCTGGGATAGCATAACCACCAGTAATAGCTTTTTTAAAAAGGTCTCTACTATTAACAAGGCCTAAATCTGAGAATTTAACCATATTGTTCTCCTTTTATAAAATTAAAAAATACTTATTTATAATATACTAATAATATAGTAAAAATAATAATTTTTCAATAAAAATCCTCATTTTAACGAATTTTTTTGGATATTAAAAATGCTTAAATGGTATTTTATGTATTTTTTATAACAAATATATTTTATACAAAATCTTGAATTTATTGAACTTTTTCTACTGTTTTATCAATATTATGATAACTAATAGATATAAAAATATATACAAAATAAATTATCAAGAAATTTTCACTATGTTTTTAAATTATAGTTTTATGATT
>NZ_JAWLQI010000096.1:0-7384 GCF_036997785.1 Brachyspira pulli | reverse complement strand
ATATTTTTATTAAATTTTAATATTTATAATTATTTTAAATTATAATAATACAAATACTACCAATAAAAAACAATTTATTTAATGATATACCTAAATAATTATATTTTGTCAATTTTAGTTTTTATATTGTTATTATTTTCGAGGACTAGCCCCACACCCACACTTCTTTTGCGACTGAAAGGAGTGCCTGCGACCATAGGAAGTCCTTTAGGATAGTATTGCCACAAAGAAGCAGGCACAGCCCGCCTTTGGCGAAAGGCTACATTTAGGCTTTAATTTAATAAATTATATTACATATAAGACAATTTTAGTATGATTTAGTACTAATTTCATACCTTGCACTTTCGCGAAGCTATCCGAGTTTATCAAGGATATAAGCTACTTTGACGAAGTCCGCAGAGCGTATGCGGCGTGAAAAAGAACAATAAAAAATTGATAAACTTAAGTACTTAAATATAGATTTTATCTACTTTTTTGCCGCACAAAAAAGTAGCAAAAAACGCAATTGCTAGAACTTTATATTTTAAGAATATGCATTAAATATGGTATAAACCCTAGTTTTAGGTCAAAAATGCAGTTGTTTTGGTTCTTTTATACCAATACTTACAGTACTTCCTTCGGTCGTAAAAGAACTGGGGTGCTGCGTAAGCACACAGCGTGGTGGGCAAAGCCCTGCAGATTTTAAAATTTAAAAAAATTATTTTTTACAAAATATAGTTGTTTAGGTATATACAAAAAAATAGACTGCATATAAGAAATATACAGTCTATTAATAATTATTTTATTATAAAATTATTTATTGTTTTGCATTTGAAGATGAAGAATTATTATTTTTACTCATTGAATCCATACCAGATATACTGTAACGCATTTCTGTATCAGCCATAACATTTTTCATATTATAATAATCTAATACGCCGATATTACCTTTTTTAAGAGCTTCAGCAATGGCAAGAGGTAATTGAGATTCAGCTTCAACAACTTTAGCTTTCATTTCCTCAACCTGAGCACGCATTTCCTGTTCTCTAGCTATAGCCATAACTCTTCTTTCTTCTGCTTTAGCCTGAGCAATCTTTTTATCAGCTTCAGCTTGGTCAATCTGTAAGAAAGCACCAATATTACTTCCAACATCAACATCAGCAATATCAATAGAAAGTATTTCAAAAGCAGTACCAGAGTCCAAACCTTTAGCAAGAACAACTTGTGAAATTCTGTCTGGATTTTCTAAAACTTCTTTATGTGAAGCAGCACTACCTATAGTAGTAACAATACCCTCTCCTACTCTGGCAATAATAGTTTCTTCTCCGGCACCTCCAACAAGTCTGTTAATATTAGTTCTAACAGTAACTCTTGCTGTAGCTTTAACTTGTATACCATCTTTAGCAACAGCAGCAATCAAAGGTGTAGCAATAACTCTAGGAGAAACAGAAGTTCTTATAGCATCAACCAAATCTCTACCAGCTAAATCTATAGCAGCAGCTCTTTCAAAACTTAAATCTAAAGAAGCCTTATCAGCAGCAATCAAAGCATCAGCAACCGCAGTTGGATTTCCTCCTGCCAAATAATGTGCTTCAAGTTCATTACTTCCTATTTTTAAACCAGCCTTCCATAATTTAATTTGATTAAGAACTATAAGCGAAGGATTAACTCTCCTTAAACGCATAGTTATTAATGTTATCATATTTATTCTTACACCAGAAAATAAAGCAGTAACCCATAAACCTATAGGGAAAAAGCGTAAGAAAATAAATAAAAATATTAATATTATAATAATACCAATAAACATTGGAATAATTGGAAGATATCCGTAATCGAACATACAAACCTCCTAAAATAAACTATTATTAATTATGTACATAAGTTCCTATATTTTCACCAGAAATAGCTTTGGTAATATTTCCAGGTTTATTCATATTAAATACTCTTATAGGCATATCATTATCATTAGCCATAGCAAAAGCAGTCATATCCATAACACGTAAATTTTGATTCATAGCTTCTCTAAAAGTGATATCATTATACATTTTTGCATCTTCATTTTTTTTAGGGTCTTTATCATATACACCATCAACATTAGTACCTTTTAATACTATAGAAGCACCTATTTCTAAAGCTCTTAATATTGCTGTGCTGTCAGTTGTAAAGTATGGATTAGAAGTACCGCCAGCTATAATTAAAACATTTCCTCTTTCTAATATACGAATAGCTTTATCTCTTTCAAATCTTTCTATCATGCCTTCAATATTAAAAGCAGAAAGTATTTGAGTCGGAGTGCCAGCTGCCATAAATCTGTCTTTTAATGCTATAGCGTTCATAATAGTTGCAAGCATACCCATAGAATCAGCTGTAGCTCTTACCATTCCTGTTTTATTAGACAATTGCATTCCTCTAAAAATATTTCCGCCGCCTACTACAACTGCTATTTGTGTATCATGTCCGGCTTCTTTCATTTCTAATGCTATTCTATCAACTACACTATTATCAATACCATATTCTTTTTGTCCAAGCAATGCTTCACCTGATATTTTAAGCAATACTCTTTTTTCCATTAATTAACCTCTCAACTTTTTATAATAATATTTTGTGTATTATACTATCTTTTTTATATATTATCAAGATAATAGAATATACAATCATTAGTATTTTCTATTTCTTGATATAAATATTATAAAAAACAAATATTAGTGTTTATATATTATAGTTTAATATATTCAAGATTTTAAAAATTTACCTAAGGCATCATTGGTTAATCTATATACTCTTGCATCTTTTACCATTTCTGCTCCGGTAGAAAGATAAAAATCAATACTGGATTTATTCCAATCCAAACATTGCCATTCAAGTCTTCCGCAATTACGCTCATAAGCTATTTTTGCAACTTCCTCAAACAATTTCTTTCCGTATCCTAAACCTCTATATTGATCATTAACATATAAATCATCTAAATATAATCCATGCCTTCCAACAAATGTAGAAAAAGTTTCAAAGAATACCGCATGTCCTACTGGAATATTATCTTCAAAAGCAATAACAACCTCTGCCTTTTTCTTTTCAAAAATATTTTCTTTCAAACTTTCCTCTGTAAGATTAAGTTCATGCTCTAAATGCTCATAAACTGCAAGTTCTTTTATAAATCTTAATATAGTAGGTATATCACTTTCTTTAGCAAATCTTATAGTAAATTCTTTATTATTCATAAACAAAACCTTATAAATTATTCATTAGCAAATTTTTTCAGATTATCATGGCTCAATCTATATGTAGTCCATTCTTCCATAGCTGAAGCATTGAGTGATAAATAAAAATCAATACTAGGTTTATTCCAGTCCAAACACTGCCAATCCAACCTTTCACAGCCTCTATCAACTGCTATTTTAGCTAATTCCTTTAATAGAGATTTACCATATCCTAATCCTCTATAATTTGGACTTATATACAAATCTTCTAAATATATTCCTGCTTTTCCTAAAAAAGTTGAAAAATTATGAAAGAATAAAGCATAACCTATTTCAATATCATTCTCATAAGCTATTAAAACTTCTGCTTTTTTCTTTTCAAATATCCATTCTTTTAATATTTCTTCAGTTGCTGTTACTTCATGTTCCAATTTTTCATAAGCAGCAAGCTCTTTTATAAATCTTAATATAGTAGGAATATCTTTAACTTCTGCAAATCTAATACTAAATTTTTTATCACTCATAAAACTTTATCCTAAATATTATTTTAATTTGTCTGGGTTTAAACATTTTAAACTATCAACAACAAATAAACCATCTTTTCTAATTAATTTATCATCAAAATAAATTTCACCGCCGCCGTATTTTTTAGTCTGTATACATACCAAATCCCAGTGTATAGAAGATTTATTTCCATTAGGAGCTTCATCATAACAATTACCAGGAGTAAAATGGAAACTGCCCATAATTTTTTCATCGAATAATATATCTTTCATAGGCTCTGTTATATATGGATTTACTCCTATAGCAAATTCTCCTACATATCTAGCTCCTGAATCAGTATCTAGTATTTCATTTATTCTTTTTGTATCATTACAAGAAGCATCTACAATCTTTCCATTTTTAAACTCAAATCTAATATTCTCATAAGTAAAACCATCACTATATAAAGAAGGTGTATTATAAGTTAAAACACCATTAATAGAATTCTTAACAGGTGCAGTAAATACTTCTCCGTCTGGAATATTAATTTCACCAGCACATTTTATAGCAGGTATATCTTTTATAGAAAAAGTTAAATCTGTACCATTGCCTACAATCCTAACTTTATCAGTTTTATTCATAAGATCAACTAAATTATCCATAGCCTTAGACATCTTTGAATAATCTAAATTACAAACTTTGAAATAAAAATCTTCAAATTCATCTGTACTCATAGAAGCTCTTTGTGCCATAGCAGCTGTAGGATAATTCATAACAACCCATTTTGTATTTTTAACTCTTTCTTTCATGTGTACTGGAGTAAGATAAAATTTCTCATATATTTTATTATTCTCCATTTTTACAGAAGAATTTTCAGCATTATTCAAACCGCCCCATATACCAACATAAGCGTCCATTTCTTTCATAAGCATTAAGTCAGATTTTGCCCAAAGTTTGATCTGTTCTTCATTACAATTTTTTAATAGCTCTCTAAGTATTTGGGGATCATGATTCCAAACAAATGGGCTTGCTCCTACTTTATAAGCTTCATTTATTACTGCTGTAACTAAATTACGTTCTTCTCCTTCTCCGTAAACTTTTATAAGTACTTTCTCGCCTTCTTTTAATTTACAAGAATAATTAACTATACTTTTTGCCAATTTTTCTATTCTTGGATCTCTCATCTATAAACTCCATTTTTTAATTATTAAAATAATTTTATTTTAATGCATCAATTTTACACAATTAATAAATAATAATCAATATATAATTAATTAAAACATATATAAAACAAACAATTCATATAGTAAAAATATTATTTAGATGTATAATAATTAAATAAAATAATAAATAGGTAATAATTATGAAACAAAAAATAATACTTCTTATATTTACAATTTTATTCAGTTCTATGCTATATGGTGCAAATAATGCAAAAGACGTTGAAGGTTTCTGGTCTATGCCGGAAAAACCAAAAGGAAGAATGAAAGTTGCAAAAATAATTGTGATAGGTAATAAGGTTTATGCTTATGGTATAGCATTACATGATAATGTAAAAAGCACATTAGATGATCATAATCCGGATAAAAGCCTTAGAAATAAAGATTTAAAAGGATTAATATTCATATATGATATAGTTTTTGAAAATGATGAATGGTCTACTGGCAGAATACAGGGAAGTTCATATTATGTAAAAATAAGCTTGTCTGAAGATAAAAACACATTATTTGTAAGAGCTTCTTTAGATAAAGGCGGTGTAGTTGGTGCAACTGTAGAATGGAAAAGATTATCAAAAGAAGAATCAAGCAAATATTCTGATATAGCTGTTAATCAATTAAGAACAATAGAAGGAAAAAGCATACAATAAAAAAATTATAAGTTTAAACATGTAAGTTTAAACTTATAATTTTCATTATTTTTTATTTAATTATTTTCTTCTATATAATCAGATTTACTGAAATTATAAATACCAAATACATCATAAATAACATTGGTAAGGTTTTTATTTTGCATTACAGTACCAGCATAATAGAATATAGGTATAATAGCAGTATCATTCATAGCTATATCTTCTGCATTATGTAAGTATAAACTTCTATCAGCATCGCTTTCTGCAATTGAAGCATCTGATAAAGCTTTATCAAATTCAGGATTGCTGTATCTTCCTTCATTAAGAACATAACCAGTTTTTACCAATGATAAAAATGCAACAGGACTGTTATATCCTCCTATCCAACCTTGTCTAGCCATGTCAAAATTTCCATCTCTCCTAGTTTGTAAAAGTACTGCCCATTCCTCTTGTCTTATTACCATATCTATATTTAATGCCGATTTAAGCATAGATTGTATACTTTCAGCAATAGTAACATGGAAACCTGGATTTGTTAAAAATTCAAATACTGGAAAACCTTCACCATTAGGATATCCTGCTTCAGCAAGTAATGCCCTAGCTTCCTCAACATTCTTCTCATAATCTTCGCTCTTTGTAGAAAAATATCCTTCTTTATAATTTCTAAAATCTCCATTATTATTAACATCTTTTATATTGTAAGGTACAATAGCTGCAGCTGGTCTCTCTCCGCCTTTCATTATATTATTTACAATATATTCTCTGTCTATAGCAAGAGAAATTGCCTTTCTTACTCTGGCATCATTAAAAGGTTTCTTATTATGATTTACTTCATAAAAGTAAAGTGATATATTAGGCACAGATTTTGCTATACCTTCTGCAAGTAATTTTTCCCTATCATTTATAGGTGTGTTATGATAAAAATATATTTCATCGTTTAAAATAGCTGACATAGCAGTATTGTCATTATCTATAAATTCAAAATTAATAATATCAGGCTTTATTTCTTTATAATTCCAATAATCAGTATTTTTACGTACTACTAATCTTGAATTATGATCCCAGCGTACAATTTGAAATGCTCCATTACCAACCATAGTTTCTGTTTTTAAAGTCCAGCCGTCTTCATCTTTACTCACAACATCTTCACGCAAAGGTGTATAAGCAGTATGAGCTACCATTTCCAAAAAATAAGGTACAGGATATTCTAATTCCACATATAAAGTTTTATCATCTAAAGCTTTAACTCCTAATGTATCTTTATCCTTATTACCCATCATAATATCACTTGCATTCTTAATAACATCTAAAAGTATAGAATAAGATGCTCCGTTTTTAGGATCAACTATACGTTTCCAAGCATATACAAAATCTTGAGCTTTAACATCTACACCATCTGACCATTTTGCATTGCTTCTAATATTAAATATATATATTGTATTATTATTTGATGATACCCAGCTTTCTGCAGCACCCGGAATAATATTATTATTTTCATCTTTAATAGTTAAATTTTCAAATAGATGTGTTGTATATATCATAGCATCTACTGCTGAATTTATAGTAGGATCTATAGTTTGAGGTTCAGGGCCAACTGAAACTGTTAGTTCATTTAAAATAACTTTTGGTTCTTTATTACAAGAAATCACAACTATAGTCATCAACACCAAAACTAATTTAATTAATATATTGTTTTTCATAAGAATATTCCTAGCATATTATTTATTATTTATAGTATCGAAAAAAAATATAATTAACTAATTAAAATATTTACTATATAATAAGTATTTTATATGTTTTTATAGTTATAATTTTTTATAATATTAATATATTATTTAAACCACATTATTTTTTAATCAATTATACATTATTTAAT
>NZ_JAWLQI010000095.1:0-7715 GCF_036997785.1 Brachyspira pulli | reverse complement strand
ATTTCTACTGACCTAAAAGTTTTCATATTAGAATCAAGCATTATTGAATTGATAAAGTCAAGCAGTATAGGATTACTGTCTGGTGATGAGAATAAATATCTCACAAAATAATCATTCAATACATTAATATCTCTGCTCATAACACTATTATAATAAAATAGTTTATAAATGTCAAAATATATTTTACTTACACTTTAATATATACATAAACAACTATATTTTTATTATTACTCTGTACTTCCTTAAGTCGCCTTCAGTTGCATATAGTATATTTGATAAGGTGAGGTGTTACTATGAGATAATCCCATAAGGCAAATATGCAAGGTTGGTTGAACTGTAGGAAATGTGGTAGCTGACAAGTATAAATAAAAGACCAAAATCGTTCCATTATATTTAAAATATCTTCTATAATATGAACCTATAACATATAAAACAATTTAAATATATACAAAATAATATTATATTTAGTACTTACTCATTTTTTACAATTCATAATACAAAAAATACTATAATACAATTTACAAACATATATAAATTGAATATACTATATGTATCAAAAAAATAAATTTGAAGGTGAATTTTTATGGAAGAACTAGAACAAAAACCCAAAAAAGATTACCTATTAATAAAACTATTTATAGGTATAGTTGTAGGAATTATACTAGGTATGGTTTCTAATGCAGCTGTGATTAACGTTATACAATCTATCAAATATGTACTCAATCAAGTAATATCTTTTATGGTTCCATTAATAGTATTAGGATTTATTGCTCCTGCTATTACGAGAATGGGAAACAGAGCTAATAAGATGTTAGGTGTTATGCTTGCTCTTGCTTATTTCTCATCTGTTGGTGCTGCTTTATTTGCAACTATAGCAGGATATATAATAATACCTAATTTAAATATAGCTTCTAATGTTGCTGGCGGAAAGGAACTCCCTGAAATAATATTTAAATTAGATATTAACCCAGTATTCCCTGTAATAACTGCTTTATTCTTGGCTATATGCGGAGGTGTTGCAGTTGTTAAGACTAAATCTAAATACTTTGAAAACTTATTAGATGAACTTAATAATATAATATTATTTTTAGTTAATAATGTAGTAGTTCCTATATTGCCATTCTATATTGGTACTACTTTTGCTACACTATCTTATGAAGGCACTATTATAAAAAGTGTACCTGTATTCTTAATAATCATTATCATAGCAATAGTAGGACATTTTATATGGCTTACTTTGTTATACTCTATAGCTGGTATTATATCAAAGAAAAATCCTGCCAGAGTATTTAAACATTATGGCCCTGCTTATCTTACTGCTGTAGGTACTATGTCTTCTGCTGCTACTTTGCCTGTTGCTTTAAAATGTGCAAGCAAATCTGATGCTTTAGATAAAGACGTTGTTAACTTCGCTATACCTATGGGTTCAACTATACACTTATGCGGATCAGTATTAACAGAGACTTTCTTTGTTATGACTATATCTAAAATATTATATGGTCATTTACCTACTGTTGGTACTATGGTTTTATTCATAATCTTACTTGGTATATTTGCTGTAGGTGCTCCTGGTGTTCCTGGCGGTACTGTAGTTGCTTCTTTAGGTATAATAATTTCTGTTTTAGGTTTCAATAATGATGGTACTGCTTTAATACTTGCCGTATTTGCTTTACAAGACAGTTTCGGTACTGCATGTAATGTTACTGGTGATGGTGCTTTAGCTTTAATGCTTCAAGGTATTTTCAAAAAAGATCAGAAAGTTAGTTAAATTACAATTCCTTTAAATTAAAGATGGGTAAGGCTTAAAAATATTAGTCTTACTCATTTTTATTTAACACGCACGCAGAATAACACTACAAATATAAATTAATTATAATTACAATCAATCTATAAATAACAATTCGCTTACCGTGCGTTAATAACATTTCAAATTTAAAAATCACTTGGGCGGGCGTGCTTTTACTATTTTTATTTTAAAGAATAAGAAATTATAATCTCAAATTAAAACAAAAAATTTTAAAGGGCGGGGTATGTAAATTAAGCTTTAAAATTTAATTACATTTGCCCACCCTCTATCCTTATAATTTAAAATTGACATTAAAAATTTAACTTCTTTATTACAAAAGTAGAATTTGTAAACCCCCACCCAATTTTTTTAAAATTTTAAATGCATTCACCGCACGTAAAAATAAATTTAATATATTGAATAATAAAAAAATAAACTAATGTAAATTACATAGATATTATATTTACCGTGCGTACGTATTTGCAAAAAAGCAAAATTATAATATACTTACTAATATTTATTTATAAAAAATACTAGAAAATGAAACATAAGAGAAGCTATTTAAAAAAAATAATATTGGAGTTTTAATAATGAATAGAAAAAATTTTTCAATTATAAAAATAATAGCAATATATTTTTCAGGAATAGTTTTAACTTTGAATGGTGTCGCAGGATTGTTTTCTTTTATTGATACAAAAAATTATATTCATACTGTAGGAGTAGTTGAAGAGTGCGATAGAAGAAAAATGGTATATAAATCTGGAGAAACTAGATATGAAAAGACAATGGTAATAAGCTATGAAGCTGATAATCATGGAACATTATACGCTACTCTAAGAAGCTATTATCCATTTAGAAAAGTAGGAGATGAATTTCCTTTATGGTATGATCCTAATGAACCAAGCAACATAAAACTTCCTTTTTCTGATGGTATTTCTTCTATATTCAGTACTGTTTTAGGATCGATATTAATTCATTTTGGATTTTATATTGTAAATAAAAATAGATATATTGCTGTTATTATATAAATTTTTAGAATTACACAGTCTTAAGTATATGATCTGATATTTTTTATTTCTTCAATTTTTTTAAATTATAATTAAGTTATATATAACAATTTATTGCAAAAATGCTAAACTATAATATACTATCAATTATTTATGAAAAAACTATTTTTATCATTGTTAATTATACTTATATCTTGCGTAAGTCTGTATACGCAAACATTTAAGCCGTTTAGAAAACTGCATACTATACAGACAGAAAAATTTGAAATAATATTCCCTATAGAATCAAGAAGAACAGCAGAAAATTTAGCAAAAGTAGCTGATGATATATATGAAAAATATTCAAAAATTTTAAATAGTACTGTAAGAGGAAAAATTCCAGTAACAATTACACCAGATTTCAATTTATTTAATTCAGCAGCAATGATAATACCATATTCAAGTTTAATATTATATGATACCAATATGGACGAAAATCTTACAAGCTACAGTAATAATTTTGAAACAGTTTTTATACATGAACTTACACATTTACTTTCTATGGCTTCAGAAAATACAGGACTTGCCACTAAAGTAATGGGTAACTGGGCTTCATTTGTACATATTAATGCTATGCCATTTATGATTGAAGGAGCTCCGGTTAGTATGGAAAGTTTAACTGGTTTCGGACGTGCTAATGACCCTTTAGTAAAACAGAGATTAAGACAGGATATATTTGAAGGAAATTTCAGAACTCCTATTCAGGCTTCTTATGTTTGGACTAAAAATCCTTATGGAAATGTATATTATGAATATGGCGGATTATTTTCAAAATACTTGCAAGACAGATTCGGAATGGAAAAGTATAATGCTTTTTGGAATAGAATGCAGACAAAACTTCATTTCTCATTTTTGGTTTATAATTCTGGAGTTTACGGAGCTTTCAAAAAGGTATATGGAATTAAATTTACTGAGGCTTGGGCAGACTTTCAAAATTCATTAGCTTTAGAAAATGTTAATCCTAGCGAAGAATTAATAGCAAATAACAAAGAAACTTTTATTAATGATCTTCATTCTTATAATGATACAGTTTATTATATAAATGGTGATATCGGAGCTTTATATTCATACAAAGAAAAAAGGAACAATGAAAATAATAAAAAAGATTTAAAATTAGAATTCTTAATAGACAGAGATTCTGAAAGTTTGGATATATCAAAAGACGGAAATAATGCTTTGATAGTATCTGTAATGTTTAATGGCGGACTTTATAAATATATAGTTAAAGAATATGATTTAAATAAAAAAACTAGAACTAAAAGAAAATGGTTTGATATGCAGTATGCAAGATATTTCAGAAATGGGATTATAGGAATATCAAAAGATTTGCATAACTCTATTTTAGTTTATATAAATGAAAATGGTGAAAAAGAAATTTTATTACAGGCTAATGATAATTTCGGATATAGTTCCCCTGCTGTTATTGATGATAATAATATAGCTTTGATAGTTACTGAAAATGGAATTAAACATATAGCAATATTCAATTATAATAATAAATCATTAAGATATATTAATACAAAAGATAATACTTTAAATCATGTAAGAACTTTAAAATATTCAAAAGGGAAACTATTATTTGCTTACAATAATAATGACAGATTTTATAAACTTGGTGAGATTGATTTAAATAATAATCAAATGAAGCTTTATACAAAAGACTATTCAGGCGGTATATTATCACCAGTATATGCCGGAGAAAATATTTATTATAAGGGAAGATTTTCAGAATATGACAGACTTATGAAATACTCTGATAATGAATCTATAACAAAAAATTTCACCTACACTGATAAAACAATTAATAAATACGAATTCAATCCTCAAATGGAATTAGGAAATTACAATCCATTTAAATATATTAAGCCTTGGGCTATGTGGATACCTTTGCCCCAAATAAATGACACATTCCCTTTTCTCCTAAATGGTCTTGGAATATTATCTGTAGTAGCATCACCTTCTACTGATAATTTAGCATTGATTTGGCTTGGATATGATATACCTTCAAATTTTCTTCAAACAGAATTAACAGTTACTTCTTACAGTCTTCTTTATCCTTTATACTTTGGGTTTAAAAGCGATGTTGTTTATTCTACTTACAATTATTGGAGACTAAATACTTATCTTGCTATGCAGTTTTTACTCAACACAGAAAGTGATAAACTTTATTTTATGCTTGAGCCTTCAATATCAGGGGCTTTATTTTCTGAGTTTGTAAATCCTCAAATTTTGATACATTCCAATACATCATCAGCATTTACTTGGAAATATTCTTCTTGGACTTTTAATGTATCTTTAAAAGCTTCAATGATATTTAGAGTACAAACAGATAAACCTTATAGAGATGATTTAGTAAATCTTACTGTTATACCTAAATATTCTATTAAATACAATAAATTTGCAATAGATTTCAGTACGAAGTTTCAAACTAGATATGTTCCTATCAGAGCTAGTTTTTATGGTTCTTATGCTTTTGGTACAAATACGGCATTTGATGGTGCCTCTACAGTATTTGGGTCAAGCGAAGTAAGTGCCCCACAAGAATTTTATGCTTATGTTCAAAGCAAAAAATATAAAGATAATTACTTTATCGGCGGAGATTTTGAACTTCTTGGGTATTTAAGCTCGCATTTCAATTTGAGTCATATATATTTTGATAATTTCTTTGCATCTTTTTCCTATAGATATGCTTATTATTCAAAAGAGTATATGCATTCCATAGCTTTAAAGGCAGGTTTTGATGCGAGCATACCAGTATCAGGATATCAAAATATTGTAACTGGAGAACCTTATATATTAGTTGCTTTAACACTTCCTACAACTTTAGATAAAAGCGTAATAGGAAACTACCCTACTTTAAATAATCTTTATATAGGATTTGGACTTCAAATGTCATGGTAGTCATGATAAATGAATTTAATAAATCAAATTCCGCACGCAGAATAAAATTAAAAATATAATACAATTTTAAATTATAATTTACACATACAATTTAAATACATTCACCGTGCGTTAAACAGATTTTAAATTTAAAAACCACTTGGGCGGGAATGCTTTTAGAATTCCAGCTTTAAAGAATAAAAAATTATAATTTCAAATCAAAATAATAAATTTTAAAGGGCGGGGTATGTAAATAAGTTTTAAAGCTTTATTCTAAATCCCACCCTATTTCTTTTAAATTCTTTCATGTAATTTGTATTTTATTTTCTTTTTAATTTTGCACTCTTATTTTAACACCCACCCAAGTTATTTTTAACTTTGTTGTGTATATACCTAAACAATTATATTTTGTCAATTTTAGTTTTTATATTATTTTCGGGGACTAGCCCCCGAACCCCCACTTCTTTTGCGACCGCAGGGAGTGCCTGTGGTATTGCCCCAAAGAAGCAGCTTCGGCGAAGGACTATATTTTAGCTCAAATTAATAACCTATCTTACATGTAAAACGATTTTAGTATGATTTAGTACTAATTTTATAATTGCACTTTCGCGAAGCGTATCCGAGCTTGTCGAGGATATAAGCAACTTTGACGAAGTCCGCAGAGTGTATGCGGCGGGAAAAAGTTGAATAAAAAAATGACAAACTATAAAATTTTCAATGCATACTAATCAATAATTTAGACTTGATTATATATTAAACTTCATTGACCGTGCGTTAAATTAATTTCTATTATAAATAGATTATATTTTTATATAAAAGTTGCTCTAAGCTGTCCCATAGTTCCAACAAATATAACAAATAATACAAAAGATATTGAGAACCATACTATTCTAAATATTTTACTCTGCTCAGATTTTATTCCTATAAATGCATAAGCTGCTAAAGCAACCATAGGAAGTCTAGTTAAACTCCAAGTGCTGCTTGTACTTAAAGGCATTAATATTGTAAATATGGAGTAAAAAGAAAAATATATCGGTACTTTCTTTATCGATAAAATAGACAATATCAACATTGTCATAGGACATATAAATTCTAATGTAGTCCTTAAAGCAGGATATTGAAATATTCTAATAAAAAGTTTTATTATAAATGGTATTATTAAAGGACTAGGAGTTTCCCTTGACCATGCTTTCTGTGCCTCCAAAAAATAAAAAGCATTATCAGTCTTTGCATACATATATACAAGCCATAAACCATACACTGCCATAACAACAGCTAAAAAACTAAGTCCTTTTTTTTAATAGTAAAATAATAGAGTCAAAATTATAATTTTTTTCTTTTAAATAATTAATTAGCATATCTAAACCATATCCTGCAAGAAGTGCTACCCCATTTATTCTAGTTAATATAGATAATCCACAGAAAAGAGAAGCTATCATATAATCTTTCTTTTTATATGAAAGAACAGAAATTAATACCATTAAAAAATATAAAGCTTCAGTATAACATATAGTATTATAATGAGAGGCCGGATAAACAATAAGCCCAAGAACTGCATACATAGAAGCTGTTTTTCCTATGTATGAAATTAAATAATAAAACAATAAAATCAAGACAAATATAAATGATACATTAGTTATAAATAATGCTGCAATTTCATATGAGCCTAGAAATAAATAAGATAAACACCTGATCAGCAATGGATATAAAGGAGCATAAGCATATGATATTCCTGAATAACCATTTTGTGCTATATTATTAAAAGCAAGAGCATCTGCAAATTTGAACAATATATCTGATAACTTAGTAATATGTGGATTTAAATCATTGCCTTTTGGAAGATAATAATAGCCTATAGCAATAACTAATATAAATACCAATCTTGTAATTATAAATGATATAAATATTATTTTTAATTCCTTAGAATTTGAAATAAAAAATTCTTTTATATTTTTCAGCATATTAATATTCCATATAATTTTATAGTAAAGAATAATATATTA
>NZ_JAWLQI010000094.1:0-8302 GCF_036997785.1 Brachyspira pulli | reverse complement strand
CATATATAAATTAATATTTAATTTTAATTAAATAGAAGAATTATTCTTTAAATATAAAGTTTTTCCTTCTTTAATAGTCTCAAGAACCTCTATATCTTTTATACTCATAGGCTCGCAAGTTAAAGGATTATCGCTAAGTATAACTAAATCAGCTAATTTTCCTTCTTCCAATGTACCTTTTATATCTTCTTCTTTATTTTGATATGCAGCATTTATAGTAATAGCTTTTAATGCTTCATAAGGAGAAACTTTCTGATTCTCACCAAGTACAATACCGGACATAGTTACTCTATTTACTGCACACCAAATAGTTTCAATCATATCTGGTTTTATTACTGGCGTATCCTGATGGTATGTAAAAGCTAACTTATTGTCTAATGCTGTTTTTGAGGCACTTATTTGAGAAGCTCTTTCCATTCCTAAATTAGCTATATGAACATCTCCCCAATGATAAACATGTGCTACAAATATAGAAGGTATAATATTAAGATTAGACATAGAAGTATATTGTTCTTCTCTTACTATTTGGCTATGAACCAAAACCGCTCTATAATTATTTGTAGTATTTCTTTTTTGCATAACATTACTGAATGCATTTATATACTGATCTGCTGCTGCATCTCCATTACAATGTGCCTGAAGCTGTAATTCATCATCTAAAGCCTTTTCAACATATTTTTCTACATCTGCATTACTATATATTCCATATCCTCTATATCTTGCTGGGCCGCTTACATAAGGCTGTTCTAGCCATGCAGTTTTTGCCTGAGGAGAACCATCTAAAAATATCTTGTATCCGCCTATTTTAAATCTATTACTGTATTTTCCTACCATTTCTTGATTTGTTTCTACTATAGAATCAGAGGTTTTTAAATCTATAAATCCTATAACATCCATTCTGAATCTATTATTAGTTATCATATTAATAACAAGAGGGAATTCGGCAGTTGATAATAAAGCATCTTGTGCTGTTGTAATACCATATCCTAAATAAACATCTTCTGCCTGATTGATAAATCTCATCAAATCTTCGTCTGTTAATTCAAAATTAATACTATTGGCATAATGTAAAAAGGCAGTTTCTTCCATATATCCTGTAGGCTTTCTGCTGTTTGGATATCTTTCTATTACTCCGCCTTCTATATCAGGAGTATTCTCATCAACTCCAAATTCTTCTAATGCTTTAGAATTCATTGCCCCAACATGTCCGGAGGCATGAGTTATAAATATTGGGTGTGTTGTAGAAATTTTATCTAAATCATCTCTATTTGGATTCTTTTTCTCCGGAAGTAAATTATTATCATATCCAAATCCTATTACCCAAGCATCTGGCTTTAATTTATTTACTTCTATATAATTTGTAATCTTTTGTGCTATTTCAAGTAAATTAGTAGAACCTGTTAAATCTACTGTTGTAAGTGACTGGGCAAATCTTACCAAATGGCTATGAGAATCTATAAAACCAGGCATTAAAGTTTTACCTTGCAAATCTACAACTTCAGCATATACATTATTTATAATGCTTTTTTCATCTTCATCAGTATATGCTACTTTCATAATAGTATTATCCCTTACTTCAATAGCCTTGGCATAAGTAGGTTTATCTCCTTTCATTGTAAGTATATTTCCATTATGATAAACCTTTATTTTATGAGTAATTTTATCATGGCATGAATTAATAAATATTCCTATAAATAAACAAAAAATAAAGAAATATACTTTTTTCATTTTAATCCCCTTAATAATTAAATTGTTATTTCTATTTTATTATTTTCAATATCAAGAACTACACTTTCATAATATCCGTCTCCTGTAGTTCTAGGATATGATGCAATTTTAAATCCATCTTTTTCCAATTCTTCTGTAAGGCTGTCAACTTTCTCTTTGCTTCCTACAGATATAGCAATATGAGCAAATCCGTATATTTCATCATTGGTATTTCTTTCCTTTATATCTTTTCTGCTCATTATTTCGAGTCTGCAGTTATCATCAAATGTAAGAAAATATGATTCAAAACCCTTCTTTTCATTAACATATTTATCATTGCATTTACAGTTAAAATATTTAATATAAAAATTCTTAACTTTTTCTAAATCTTTAGCCCAAATGGCAATATGAGATATTTTCATTTAATAGCCTTATAATCAAAATTCATATTAATATTATAACATTAATATAAAAATTAAAAACACTTATTATCTGCTTATATAAGTAATAATATAAAAAATAATGAACTATAAATAAAAAATATCAAAACATTATTATTTACAGTATTTTTAATAAATATATATAAATTTCATATTACAAATATTTATTAATTATAAATAAAATCAACTATTGATATAATAATCATTACATATATAATGCATTAATAATAAAAAACTCTATTCTAAAATGAGGAATAATCAATGAATTACCGTATTTTTATCGAAAAAAAAGAAGGTTTCAATTTGGAAGCCAAAAGATTAGAAAATCAATTAAAAGAGAATTTCAAAATAAAATGTTCTGTAAGACTTCTCAATGTTTATGATATTTTTAATATTGAAGAAAGCCAATTAAATAATTCTATCAAAGTAATATTTTCTGAACCTCCTACAGATAAGATAGTAGAAAAAAAGGATTTTGAAAATTTAAAATATTTTGCAGTTGAATATTTACCAGGACAATTCGATCAAAGAGCAGATTCAGCATTACAATGTTTAAAATTAATTTATAATGATGTAGAAAATGTTTCTATTGTAAGCGGAAAGGTTGTAGTATTTGAAGGCGATATAGATAATGATACTATAGAAAAAATAAAAAACTTCTATATTAACCCAGTAGAAAGCAGAGAAAAGGATTTAAACAAGTTAGAAATTGAACAGTCACAAAAAGCTGATGATATTAAAGACGTTGAAAATTTTATAAAATTTAATAGTGAAGAATTAGCTCAATACAGAGATAAACTTGATTTGGCTATGACTTATAAAGATATAGAGTTTGTACAGGACTATTTCAAACATGAAGAACAAAGAACCCCAACAGAGACAGAAATAAAAGTTCTTGATACATATTGGTCAGACCATTGCCGCCATACAACATTCATGACAAAAATTAATGATGTAAAATTAGAAAATGATAAAAGTAATTTTTCAGAAGTTATACTTAATGCCATTAATAAATATCATGATATGAGAAAAGAGCTTTACGGAGAAAATGTTGATATAAAAAGAGATGTTAATTTAATGGATATGGCAACAGTATCAGCAAAATACATAAAGAAAAAAGGAAAACTTGAAGATTTAGAAATTTCAGATGAAATAAATGCATGTTCTATTTATATAGATGTTGACGCTGTTGATGAAAACGGAAAAAACAAAACAGAAAAATATTTATTAATGTTTAAAAACGAAACTCATAATCACCCTACAGAAATAGAACCTTTCGGAGGAGCTTCTACTTGTTTGGGCGGAGCTATAAGAGACCCGCTTTCTGGGAGAAGCTATGTATATCAGGCAATAAGAGTTACAGGAAGTGCTAATCCATTAGAAAAGCTAGCAGATACTTTAGCTGGAAAACTTCCTCAAAAGAAAATTACTACAACTGCAGCAGCAGGATATTCTTCTTATGGTAACCAAATAGGACTTACAACTTGTTTGGTTAATGAAATATATGATGAAGGATATAAGGCAAAAAGACTTGAAGTTGGTGCTGTTGTAGGTGCTGTTCCTGTAAGTTATGTCCGAAGAGAAAAACCAAAAGCAGGCGATATAGTTATAGTGCTTGGAGGAAGAACAGGAAGAGACGGATGCGGCGGTGCTACAGGTTCATCAAAAAGCCATACTGATACATCTTTAAGACTTTGCGGTGCTGAAGTACAAAAAGGTAATGCCCCAGAAGAAAGAAAAATACAAAGATTATTCAGAAATAAAGAGGTTACTAAATTAATAAAAAAATGTAATGACTTCGGTGCAGGCGGTGTTTCTGTTGCTATAGGTGAATTATCTGACGGAATTGACATTAATCTTGATGTACTTCCAGTTAAATATTTAGGCTTGAATGGTACTGAATTAGCAATATCAGAATCTCAAGAAAGAATGGCTGTTGTTGTTGAAAGTAAAGATGCAGATAAATTTATAAAACTTGCCAATGAAGAAAATATTGAAGCTACAAAAGTTGCAACTATAACAGATACTAACAGACTTGTAATGTATTTAAAAGGCAAAAAGATTGTAGATATAAACCGTAAGTTTTTAGATACAAACGGAGCTAAGCAGGAAACTAATGCAGTACTTAAAAATATAGATTTTGAAAATAATCCTTTTAATACAAAGAATGCATGTTCTCTAACTTCTCATTGGTTTAACATGATAGAAGATTTAAATATTGTTTCTCAAAAAGGACTTATTGAAATGTTCGATTCATCAATAGGAGCTACAACTGTATTAATGCCTTTCGGCGGAAAATATCAAATGACTCCAAGCGATGTAAGCATTCAAAAAATACCTATATTCGATAATAATGCAAAACAAATAAATACAGCTTCTGCTATTACCTGGGGATACAATCCTTCTATAATGAAATGGTCAGAGTTCCATGGCGGTATATATTCTGTAATAGAATCAATGTCAAAACTTGTTTCCATAGGTGTTGATTATAAAAAAATAAGATTATCATTCCAAGAATATTTCGAGAAATTAGGACAAGATCCTAAAAAATGGGGTAAAGTTTATTCAGCATTGCTTGGTACAATATATGCACAAACTGAATTTGATATACCAGCTATAGGCGGTAAAGACTCTATGAGCGGTACTTTCAATAATATATCAGTTCCTTCAACTTTAATATCATTTGCAGTATCAACTGTTGACAGCAATGATGTAATTTCTCCTGAATTCAAATCAGCTAATAATTATGTTTACTTAATAAAACATAATATGTTAGAAAATTACATGCCAAATGTTGCTGAAATAAAAGAAAATTTTGACTTTATACATCAAAATATAAAAGACAAAAAAATATTATCAGCTTACACAATTAAATTCGGAGGTATTGCTGAAGCTTTAACTAAAATGTCTTTCGGTAACAGAATAGGTGTTGATATAAAAGATGAGCTTTATTTCTTTAATTTGATGCCTGCTTCATTTATAGTGGAAACTAAAGAAGAATTAAATTATAAAAATGCTGTACTTATAGGAAAAACTATCAATGAATACAAAATAAAAGTATGCGGAGAAACTGTAGATTTAGAGGAAATAGAAAAATCATGGCTTGATAAATTATCTCCAGTATTCCCTTATAAAACTTATGAAGATATAGAAACTTATCCATTAGCTGAATACAAAAGAGAAGCACCATTTATATGTAAAAATAAAACTGCTAAACCTAATGTATTAATAGCTGCATTCTTAGGTACTAACTGCGAATATGATACTCAAAAAGCATTCTCTGATGCTGGTGCCAATACTGATATTTTTGTATTTAGAAACATTAAACCAGAATACATAAAAGAATCAATTGAAGAAATGTCTAAAAAAATAGATAATTCTCAAATATTTATGATACCTGGAGGATTCAGTGCGGCAGATGAGCCTGACGGTTCCGGAAAGTTTATTTCTGCAATACTTACAAATGAAAAAATAAAAAATTCTATACATAAATTATTAGAACGTGACGGACTTGTTTTAGGTATATGTAATGGTTTCCAAGCATTAATAAAATCAGGACTTCTTCCTTATGGAAAAATAGGAAATATTACAGAAAACTCTCCTACTCTTACATTCAATAAAATAGGAAGACACGTTTCACAAATGGTAACAACAAAGGTGGTATCAAATAATTCTCCTTGGTTATACAATATTCCAGTAGGAAGCGAATTAGTTGTTCCTATTTCTCATGGTGAGGGAAGATTCTTTGCCGATAAAGCTACAGTAAAAGAGTTAATCAAAAAAGGACAAGTTGCTACACAATATGTTAACTTTGAATCAAAACCTACTAATGAATTTAGATTTAATCCTAATGGTTCAACTTATGCTATTGAAGGCATACTTTCAGAAGACGGAAAAGTATTCGGTAAAATGGGACATAGTGAAAGATACGGAAACAATTTATACAAAAACATTATAACAAAAGATATTTATAATATTTTTGAAAATGGCGTGAACTATTTTAAATAAAAAATATTATATTATAAACAAGTATGCTTATATATTTTTAAGTATACTTGTTTTTATTTTTAAATAAAAGGATATATAATGAACATATCAAAAGACACTATTAAATTAATAGCTACTGACTTAGACGGAACTTTACTAAATAACAATAAAGAAATTTCAAAATTCAATCAAGAAATATTAAAAACACTTATTAAAGATTATAATGTTCAATTAATATTATCAAGCGGAAGACCTTATGAAGGAGTAAAAAGCTATAATAAACTTTTAGAAAATAATAATTATTCTATTATTTTTAATGGTGCTTCTATAGTTGATAATAATGGTAATGTTATATATAAACAAACTGTAGAAGAAAATGATGCCAAAACTATAATAAAACTATCAGAAAAATATGATGTATGCGTTCATGTTTATGATAATGGAAAATATATTGTATCAAAAGAGGATTTTCCTATAAAATCTTATGTGCAAAAAGAACAGACTATTGCCCCTATTATAGGTCTTGAACATATTGAAACTTACAGGTTTGATAAAATGCTCATCTTGGGTAAAAGAGATATTTTAAATGAACTTTATAAAGAAATATCAGAAAATACTGATGTTCATTCTTCTTTTTCTGGAGATTTATCTTTAGAAATAACATCTAAAATTGGAAATAAAGGAAAATCGCTAGAATGGATTTGTCATAATAAAGGAATAAGCCCTAATAATATTATAGCTTTTGGTGATAATTTTAATGATATTGAAATGATTGAGTATGCAGGTATTGGTGTTGCTATGGCTAATGCCGAAGAAATAGTTAAACAAAAAGCTAATTACACAACTCTTTCAAATGAAGATGACGGAGTAGGAAAGTTTTTAAAAGATATTTTTGAATTATAAAAATTAAATTATTTCTATAATTTTATATTTTAGGATATATAAATGAATATTTCAAAGGATACTATTAAATTAATAGCTGCTGATTTGGACGGAACTTTACTAAATAACAATAAAGAAATTTCAAAATTCAATCAAGAAATATTAAAAACACTTATTAATGATTACAATGTTCAATTAATATTATCAAGCGGAAGACCTTATGAAGGCATAAAAAAGTATAATGAAATACTTAATAATAAAAATAATGCTATAATATTTAATGGTGCTTCTATAGTTGATGAAAATGGAGAAATTATATATAGAAGAACTGTTGAAAAAGATTCATCAAAACAAATAATAGAATTAAGTAAAAAATACAATGTTTGTATTCATATATACGAAAACGGCAAATACATAATATCAAATGATGATTTTCCTATTAAATCTTATGTACAAAGAGAAAAAGGAAGAAATTTTACTATAGGTCTTGAAAATATTGTTGATTATGAATTTGATAAAATACTTATTTTAGGAGAAAGAAATATTTTAGAAAACTTTAAAGAAGAAATAGACTCTAACTTTGATGTACATACTTGTTATTCCGGGGCTAACTTTTTAGAAGTAATTTCAAAAGATTCAAGCAAAGGAAATTCTTTAAAATGGATTTGTGAAAATAAAGGAATTAGTTTAGACAATGCAGCAGCTTTCGGAGACAATTTTAATGACATTGAAATGATAGAATATGCCGGCATTGGGGTTGCTATGGCTAATTCTGAAGAAATGGTTAAACAAAAAGCTAATTATACAACCCTTTCAAATGAAGAAGACGGAATAGGATTCTTTTTGAAAAATATTTTTGAATTATAAGCATTGAGGATTAGTAATTTCAAATCTTTCATCAATATTTTTCTCCCCCCATTCGCACATAGCTTCTAATATTTTTGATAATGATTTGCCTTTTTTGGTTATAGAATATTCTACTCTTGGAGGAACTTCAGCATATACTTTTCTATTGATAAGTCCGTCTTCCTCCAATTCTCTAAGCTGATTAGTTAAAGTCCTTTGAGATATAGGCTTCATATAACGAAGCATTTCATTAAATCTTTTTGTTTTATTTTCTATAAGATAATTTAATATAAGAGGTTTATACTTACATCCTATCATATAGAGTGTAACTCCTATTTCTGATGCTACTTTTATTTTTTTCATATAATATACCTAAACAACTATATTTTGTCAAAAATAAATTTATATTTTTGTTTTTATATCTGGGGCTTTGCCCCAGA
>NZ_JAWLQI010000093.1:0-8326 GCF_036997785.1 Brachyspira pulli | reverse complement strand
ATTAATATCTCTGCACATAATATTATTATAATAAAATAGTTTATAAATGTCAAAATATATTTTTAGCTTTATTCCAATCCCCGCCCTTTAGGCTTGTTAAATTACTTTGAAATTTCTATCTTTTACTTCTTTATTGCTTAAAAAGAAATGTTAACACCCACCCAAGATTTGTTTAAATTTGTTGCTTCATTACCGCCGTTAGAATTGAATGATAAATATCAGCGTATTTATAATTATAATTTTATTAACTTAGGAATTTGGTTTACCGGCGTTAATATACTTTATAGCTTTCTATATATATTCTAGCGTCTTCAGTGTTGGCAAAACGATTAACTTTTAATTTATAAATTATATCTATATAATTGGCATTCAAAAGTTTTCTTATTTCATCTTCACTGCTGTTCCATATAATGGCACTTGCTTTTTTGTCCGATTGTGATAGTTCCAATCTTAAATGAATCTTATTGTTTTTTGGCATTTTCTTTATATCATCTACTTTTACATTCTTTGATATAAATAAAGGCTCCTCATTGCCGTTTCCATAAGGTTCAAATAATTCTAAATCTTTAGCTAATTTAAGCCCTATATCTCTAAAGCTTAATTCCATATCAAATACATCAACTTCTTTTTCTGTTTGGAAATTCTGAGATGCAGCATATTTGATTATTTTACTGCTGAACTTATCAAAATCATCAGTATTCAAAGTAAATCCGGCTGCATTCTTGTGACCACCGAATCTGCTTAAATAAGTACTGGCAGCTTCAAGCATATCCCTAGCATTATCATCGCCTCGGCTTCTTATACTTCCAATACAAACACCATCATCAGTTTCATGCATTATTACAGCAGTTTTTCCATATTCACTTAAAACCTTTCCCGCTATAAGACCAGTTAAACCTTGTTCTATCTTTTTGCTTTTTACTATTATTATAGGGAGTTTTAAACAGCTGTTTGTCTTTATATATTCATTAACTATACTAAAATTAGATTCTGTCAAAGACTTTCTAGTTTCATTCATATTGTAAATTTCTTCGGATAAAGAAATAGCCTCTTCTTTTATTTCACAAGTAAGAAGTTTTAATGCAGTTTCTGGGCTTCCCATTCTTCCAGCAGCATTAATAAAAGGTGCTATCTTCCAGCTTATAGCCTGTGTGTCTACTTTAGTATTTAATAAATTTATTTTTTCAAGCATAGTATTGTATCTAATATGACTAGGCTTTTCTAATTCCTTTAAAGCACATTTAACATAAGCCCTGTTTTCTTCTATAAGAGGCACTACATCAGCAACGCTTCCAAATAATACAAGTATGGATTTCTTCTTTATATAGTTTTGAAGCTGTTTTTGACTTATATAAAACATTCTTCTAAATATTTCTAATTTTATAATTAAATCTTTATATTCTATACTTTCATATCTGTAAATATTAACATTAAGAGCCAAAGCGAAATCATTTAAAGTTTTTGTTGTCTTTATATTAACATTTCCATAATTAGCCCCTAATTGAAGAAGGTCATATACGCTTTCATATTCAGGTAAATATATTTCATATTTTTCATATAAAGCAATCAGCCTTTTTAATCTTTCTTCCCCGCCAGTAAGCACCAATACAGTACCGTCTCCCTCAAACATATAACTTGCAAGTTCTTCCAGTACCTCATCTTCAGTCATAAGTTCATCGTAGTAATCTATATACATAGACTTATAACTATTATTTCCTGCAAGTTCAAACCCAAATACTTCATCGCTTGGTACAAAATTTGTAGCTTTTAATGCTCTTATTTTTTTTAAAGTAGTTTTTGATTTATCAAGTTCATAGTCAAGTACAATAACATCTTTGTTGTATAGTTTAGTATATGAAAATACAAATGCCTGCATAAGTTTAAAAGCCACAGCACAGCCTGAGAAATTTTTTGAAACGAATCCTGTATTTGAAATTTTAGGATTGAAAATAGCATAAGCATTAGGAAGTATTTCCGGTATATCATGGTGATCTGTTACTATAATATCAATATTCAAATCTCTAGCAAATTCAACTTCCTCAACATTTGATATACCGCAGTCAACTGTAATGATAAGGCTAACTCCTGAATTGGCGTATTCCTCTATAACAGTTTTAGAAAGTCCATATCCAGTTGTATGATTAGGTACGAATGCTTCAATATTTTTAGTAACAATTTTTAATGTATTGTATATTATAGAAGCTGCAGTAATTCCGTCAGCATCTTTATCTCCATATACAAGTATTTTTTCATCATTATCTATAGCTTCTTTTAATCTATCAACAAAAACATTAACATCTTTTATGTTAAATGGGTTGGATAATGAATATATATCTTGGAAGAAAAAATCAAATATGTCTTCGTTTGAAGTTATACCTCTTAAATTTAGTAACTCTTTTACTATTGGATGTAAATTATCTATATTATTCATACATTTATTCACTTAAATAAAATATCGTTTGATAGTATATTTTATTTATAATAATCTTTCAAGTACTATTTATTATCTTTAATAGTAAAAATATAGTAAATATCAAATAAATAATTAATAGAAAAAATACGATATTAATATAGCATATTTTTATAATTTTTAGGAGTCCTTTATATGGGGGATAAAAATGCTGAAATGTTCTTAAAAAACGGCTATGTTGCCTTTAATAATAAGAACTATAAAGAGGCTATAAATTATTTTTCTGAAGCTATAAAACTTGATCCTAATTCACCAGAAACTTATTATAACAGGGCTAATGCCAAAGTTAATTTAGATGATAAAAATTTATATAAAAGTGCAGTAGAAGATTATTCTTGGGCAATAAAACTTAATGATGAATTTGCAGCTGCATACTATAATAGAGGTCTTATCAATAGAAGTTTAGGAAATTCTGAAGATTCTATAAAAGATTTTGACAAGGCTATAGAACTTAATTATAATCTTGAGGAATCTTATTATGTAAGAGGCAATACAAAGGCAAGTTTAAAAGATTATAGAGGTTCTATTGCAGATTATGATAAGGCTGTAGAAATTTATCCTCATTTTTCAGATGCTTATTATAATAGGGCATTGTCAAAAAGTGCTTTAGGAGAATATAAAGCTGCAATAAAAGATTATGATAAAGCTATAGAATATAATTCACATTTTGCTGATGCCTATAATAATAGAGGAAATGTTAAAGAAAAATTAGGTTATTATAATGAAGCTATAGATGATTACACTAATGCAATACATTTAAATAGAGATTTTATAGAGGCTTATTTTAATAGAGCAAATGCTAAATTTAATGTAAAAAATTATAAAGGTTCTCTTGATGATTTTGCTGAAATAATAAAAATAAATCCTAAATATGCTAAGGCCTATTATAATAGAGGTATTGTAAATAATGCCATTGAAGAATATAAAGATGCTATAAAAGATTTTGACAAGGTTATAGAATTAGAACCAAATTTCCCAGATGCATATTACAATAAAGCTGTTTCAATAAACCATTTAGGAATATATGATGAGGCTATAGAATATTATGATAAAGCTATAGAGCTTAATCCAAATTATTCTGAAAGTTATTGTAATAGAGCTATATCAAAATCTAAAATGGCATATATTCAAAAAGATAAAATCAGCAATGAAGAATATAATAAATTAATAAAAGAATCAGAAGATGATTTTGAGAAAGCTTATACTTCGGCAAGCAATAATAATATAAAAGCTATAATAAAAGAGGGTATTAAAAAACTTGCCAGTCTTAATATGGAAGCAGCGGTTAATTTCTGTCAAAAATATAATATTTAAGTTGAACAAATTAAAAAAGAAGGGCTTCATTTTTATAATGAAAGCCCTTTTTTATTATAATGATTTTTATTAATTAATCATTTGAATTCCATTGAGTTATAGCATTATCATTAGATAATTCAGGTATAGAGTTTTTATTGAATTTTGGTTCTTTATGATTTTTTAATTCTGATACATAATGTTTTGTAAGTAAGTATACAGGTTTATTAAGCAATACTAAAATAACAATGTTAAGCAATGCCATAACACCCATAAACATATCACCAGCACCCCATATAGTTTTGAACTCTGCCAATGATCCTGCAAATACCATTACTATAGTCATAAGTCCCACTATTATATATGAAACCATATTGTCTTTTAAAGCAAAAGCACCAGTTTTTATATAGAAGAAGTTACCAAGTATAGAGCTATAAGATAATAACAATATACATACAGTAATAAAGTAAGAACCGAAACTTCCTAAATGAGATTCCATAGCATACTGGAATAATTTAATTCCTTCCATATCTTTTACAGCTTTCATAGCTTCTGGAGATAATAAAAGTATGAATCCTGAAATAGAACATATAAGCAAAGTATCAGTAAATACTGAGAACATTTGTATAAGTCCCTGTTTACAAGGGTGAGATGAATGAGCAGCAGCTGCAGCATGAGGAGCACCTCCCATACCAGCCTCATTTGAGAATAATCCTCTTTGTAAACCTTTAGAAATAGTAATACCTATTGCACCGCCAAAGAATGCAGTTGGTTTGAAAGCTTGTACAAATATGCTTTGAAATACTGAAGGCACTGAAGATAAATTAGTTAAGAATATATAAAGTCCTATTAATATATATGGTATTGCCATAACAGGTACTATAAATACACAAGCATGTGTAATAGTATCTCTTTTTTTACTAAATAAAATTATTCCTGTAATTGCTGTTAATATTATAGCTGTAATGTTAACTGGTACATCATATTTTGATAAAGCATTTGATATTGTGTTTGCTTGTACTCCATTAAAAGTAGTATAAGTAAATATCATACATATAGCAAATATGGCAGCTAGTATTGGTTTTTGAAGTTTGCTTTTAATATAGAAAGAAGCTCCTCCTATAAATTTTCCAGCTGAATCTTTTTCTTTATAAAGCTGTGCTAATGTACTTTCTGTAAAAGCTAAACTTCCGCCTAAAAGTGCCATGAGCCACATCCAAAATAAAGCACCGGGACCGCCTGATGATACTGCAGCCATAACACCTGTAATGTTTCCTGTACCAACTCTTGATGCTGTACTAATACAGAAACTTACAAATCCTGAAACTCCGTCTCCTTTTTCATGTTTTGAAAATAAAAGTTTTAGGGCATGTATAGAATGCGAAATTTGTATTCCCTTTAATCTGATAGTAAAGAATATAGCAACTACAAAAAACACAGATAACAGTAAGTAGCCATACATTACATCATTTGTTTGGGTTATGATGTTGTTAATAATCTTCATTTTTTATCCTCGTTTTTTAATAATTTTTTGATACAGCATTATACAATAAATATTTATTTTTTTATATATATAAAAAATTATTTCTTATAGTAATCGAAAAAATTATTTAAAAGCAGTAAGTTTTTTTGTAACTTCATTTCTTTTCTTTATATATTTATCATATAAAACTGGATTAGGTTTTTCATTATTGATTATATAAAGATTGTAATTAATAACTTCAAGAAGTTTAGTATAATATATTTGAGCATTATAACTGTCGCCCAAATTTTCGTATATCTTTGCTAATTGTTCTAAAACTTCATCATCATTTTTATTTATTTCTATAACTCTTTTCAAATATTCTATTACAATATTGCCGTTATTATTCATATCATTTTTCAGTAAATATACAGCATCTTTTATTAAGTCAGTATCTTCATCGCATATTTCTATAGCCATTTTATAATATTTAGATGCATTGTTATAATCATTCTTTAATATATAGGCATTTGCTAATTTTTCATAATATATATAATTATTCTTTTTTGCTTCTATTGCCTTTAAATAATTTTCAACACTTAATTCTATATCGCTTAGTATAACATTTACTTTATACTTGCTATAATACCAATCTCCTAAAGCTGATAAATAATAATGATTATTTTTATCCAAAACTTTATTCATATTAGTAACCATTATACCTATATCATTAAACATTGTTTTATCATCATTCATCATTAGGTATTCTAAGTAGTCCATATTGAAATAGATATTATCTTTATAAAAATTAAAGAACATACTATATAAATCTTTATCATACTTTGAATTAACTATTCTTTGTGAATAATATCCTATTAAAGAAGTATATTCATCTTCTTCTATATTTACTTTTTTATTGTTAATAGATGAATAATTATATATATCTTCAATCATTTGATTTATTGCATTGAATAATTTTTCTTCTTTTGAATATATATTTTTTTCAAACCATTTATTTTGCTTGCTTGTATCAAATATTACATAATTTAGAACTATGCCGTTTTTATATTTAAATAAATTATAAGTTACAGAAATATCCGATTTATTATTGATAGTGAGTTCTTTAATTTTTGATTTTATAGTGTCATAATTATTTTCTTTAATAAACCTAGAAGGCACTATATCAAAATCAGAATATAAAAATAGATTTTTAGTAACCAAATCATTAACTGCATAAAAGGCGTAATTATTTGTGTTTACAGTTTCAAAAATAATAATCTTTTTTTGAGCAAAAGATATGCTGTAAAATAGTATAAATATAAAAAATAATTTTTTTAGCATTTATTAAATATACAATATAAACATTAAAAAATCTATACTTGTATTTTATTTGCTAACACTATATTATTAGATAAAATTTTAATTAAGGAGCTTATATGGTATTAGACGGCAGAGAATTATCTAAAGAGATAAAAGAAAAGATAAAATCAGAAGTAGAAATGTTGTACAAAAAACCAAGAATAGACTTTTTATATTTTGATGATGATAAATCTACAGAAGTTTATTTTACAAGAGCAAAAAAACAAGCTGAAAGTGTTGGAATGATTGGGGAACTTCATAATCTTTCTGCAAATACAACAGAAGATGATTTTATTACTTTAATAGAGTATTTAAACAAAGAAAAAGAAATAAGCGGTATAATGATACAAATACCTTTACCAAAACATATAAGCAAAAAGAGAGTATATGAAACTATATCTGTAGAGAAAGATGTTGATGCTATATCTCATATTAATTTGGGAAGAATATTTATGGGTGAAAGTGATTTAGCTCCATGTACTGCTAAAAGTGCTATTGCTTTAATAGAAAAATCAGGAGTTCAAATAGAAGGAGCAAATGCAGTTGTAATAGGAAGAAGTGAAATAGTAGGTAAGCCTTTAGCACATCTTCTTTTACAAAGATCTGCGACAGTTACAATAGCACATTCAAAAACAAAGAATTTAAAAGAGATTTGTAAGAATGCTGATATATTATGCGTATCTATAGGAAAGGCTGAATTTATCACAGGCGATTATATAAAAGAGAATGCAGTTGTTATTGATATAGGTATAAATGTACTTGAAGACGGTTCATTAAAAGGCGATGTTAATTTTGAAGAAGCTTCAAAGCTGGCATCGGCAATTACTCCAGTACCTAATGGGGTAGGAAGTGTTACAGTTGCTATGCTTTTGAGTAATTTGCTTTATCTTCATAGAAAATATAATAATAAATAAATTAGATTTATTTGAATTTTATAATTAATATTATTATGAAAAAATAATAAAAAGCCTGTATTTAATTAATATAAATACAGGCTATAATTTATGCATTATAAGCGTTCGATTTTTTAAAAATACCTTATATCAGATAGTACATATACTGTTAAAACTGTAGGGTTGTAGCCTTCTTTAGATACTTCTATAGTTAATTTTGAACCTAGCATATTAACTCCATAATAAAATACAGGCTCAAAATAGTAAAAAATACCATCTACTAAAAGACCTTCATGAAATATTATGTTTTTATTTTCATCATCTTCAATTTTTGTAACTTTAAATATTAGTCCGTCTAAATCTTTATGTTTTCCAGCAAGCCCAATAGAATTTATACTGGTATGACTGTGCATTAGTTTATAATCGCCGTAAACTCTAATCTGAATATCTATAGGATCATTTTTTTCACCTGCTCCGGATACGTATAAATCAAGTTTGTTAGGGTCTGTAGGTTCCTCTGGTATTGTCGGCTCATCTGGAGTAGTTGTTGATTGATCTGTTGTTGGCTCTGTAGGAGTTTTGCTGCAGCTTATACTGATTAATGATAAAGTTATTATAATTACTAAAATAGAAAAAAATTTTTTGTTCATATTGAACTTCCTTATTTAATTTTTTTAACTTCGGCTATAATATTTGATGCCGAGTATTTTTGATTAACTTCATTAGTAATAATATAAAGAGATAATATATAAAGTATAATTTTTTTATGATTTTTTTTATAAAAATTTATAATATGTATTTTAATTAGTATATACCTAAACAAATATATTTTGTCAATTTTCAAACAGA
>NZ_JAWLQI010000092.1:0-8573 GCF_036997785.1 Brachyspira pulli | reverse complement strand
GTTAAAAATTTTCAGTATATACTATTAATAATTATAATTGCATATACAAAATGTTATCGTTTAAGTATACAGATTTTTAATATTATGATTTATAAAGATAAATAAAATTATTTAGATATTAAAATTTATGGAATTATCTTAATACACCAAATTCTACAATATTTCTATTATCTACTTCTTCAGGATTAGGAATAGGATATTCTGACATATCTTTACCTTCTCTCAGCATATTATATATAGTTAAATTATTTTTTCTCCAATCTGCTAACCTTTGATTATATTCTCTTGTATAACCTAAAGTCATTTTTAATCTATTATTATTGTCAAGTATAAAACCAACAACCATTTTTACACTATCATCTGGTATAGAATCCCTTACCTCTCTAGCCACATATTTTAAAGGCATTTTTTCATAATAATAGGCATTAGTTGGAGTTTCAGCATATAACAATGTACCTGAACCTCTTTTCATTCCATTTATTCTGTATTCTACATTTCCATTATCTTTAAATACATATAAATAGCCGTTTGGAGCCATTACACTTTTACCTTTTACTTTTTTTATCCACACGCTATTATAATTTTTTCCGCCGTCAGCTAATTTTGTATTAGAAGCACAAGAAGTAATCAAAAATAGTAAAATACACACGATATATGGTTTCATAATAAGTTTTCCATTATACAAATATACAAAATAATTATTACTATATATTATCGGCATTTGATTTATTTATCAATATATATTTTTTTTCATTAATATATTATTGTTCATCTATTGCTATTTAATAAAATATTACTTATATTATAGCAAAATATTTTTATGACTTTATAAGTGGTAAAATCAATATGTTTAACAATGAATCTATAGCAAAAATATTAGTAGAAAAGTTTATACATAGCGAAGAATTTTTAAATTTCGATATAGAAAAATCAACAAGTATCACAGGACTTAAAGGCGGAAGCGATGCATTATTTTTTGCCTCATTATTCTTTAAAGGAAACAGCATACTTATAATAAAAGAAAATGAAAGCGATGCTATGCTTTTAAGTCAGTCTTTAAATTTCTATAATATAACAAATTATTATTTTCCGGATTATGATACAGTACCGTTTACAAAAATGTCTCCTGTTACAGATATAGCACAAGACAGAATAAATATTTTATACAAATTATTAAATAAAGAAAAATGTATTGTAGTTACCACAATTAATGCCATTACCAGAAAAATAGCAAACCGTGAAGATATAAAAAAACTTTATATAGAACTTCATGTAGGCGACAAATTAGATTTAGAGAATTTAAGATTACAATTATATGATTTAGGATATGTTATAGAAAGAGAAGTAGCTGAAAAAGGCACTGCATCAGTAAGGGGAAGCATAGTAGATATATTTTCTGTAGAATATGATAATCCTATAAGAATAGAAATGTTTGATGAAGAAATTGAAAGCATAAGACTTTTTAATATAGAAGACGGAAGATCTTTCAAAAGCATAAAAGATATTGTAATTTATCCTGTTCGTGAAGTTGTATACAGTGATACTGCGGTGGAGGAATTCATAAATAATAATGAACTTGAAGATGAATTAAAAGACAGCATAAGCAAAAGAAAATACTTCGCAGGCAGTGAAAATTTACTTCCCCTATTTTATAATAATTTGGAAACTATATTTGATTATTTTGATTACGGGTACATATTTATAGATGATGCTTTAAAACTAAAAACAAAATTGATAAATGTATTAGATACAATAAGAGAAAATTTCAATGATATAGATAATATGTTTAGAATAGTAGGCGACATTGAAAATTTATACATCAACAATAATTATTTTTCTGAAATAGCAAGCAAAGCAATCAATATATCTCCTTTTATAACTGATATTAATATACATAAATTCAATTTTCTTGAAGGCATATCTTTCAAATCAAGACTTACTGACTTTTTAGATTATGTTAGGGAATACAGAGAAAAAGATTATCTTATAATACTTTCTACAGGTCATTATGATCAGGCAAATAGATTTTATAAAATAATGCAGGATTTATCCCCTATAGTAATAGCACCGGAAGATGTAAAAGAAGAAAAAGAAAAAATACAAGAAACCGAAAAAAACAATAATACAGAAGAAACAAATAATAATCAAAAAGAAAATAATAATAAAAATATTGTTCAAGATTCAAATAACAATAATGAAGAAAATACTGCTGAAGAAGTTGTTTTAGAAGAAACAAAAAAAGAAGATAGAATAATTTCTGATTATTCAAAAAATGAAAATAATTTTTATATAATAACCACACAAGCATCATCAGGATTTATAAAAGATAATATAAAAACAATATTCATAGCCGATTGGGAAGTTTTCGGACGTAAAAGAAAAAAGGTACGCAAAATTCCTAAAGTTAATAAAAACTTGATAGAAACATTTGTTGATTTGAATGTAGGCGATTATGCTGTACATGTAAATTATGGTATTGGTAAGTATTTAGGTCTTACAAGAAAAATGTCTAATGGAAAAGAAAAAGATTATATCACATTAGAGTATGCCAAAGGCGATAAACTTTATATACCTGTAGAACAGATGAACTTCGTACAGAAATATATATCCGGACATGGTGAGGCTCCTAAATTAACACAGTTAGGCGGAAGTGCTTGGGATAAAATAAAAAGTAAAGCTAAAGAAGATGCATTAGCAACTGCAAGGGAATTAATTAAATTATATGCTATAAGGTCTAATATTAGAGGAAATGTTTATGGGCCTGATACACAATGGCAAGATGACTTTGAAGCTTCCTTTAAATATGAAGAAACAGTTGATCAATTAAGAGCTATAAATGATATAAAAGATGATATGGAAAGCGGTAAGATGATGGATAGGCTTGTATGCGGCGATGTTGGTTTCGGTAAAACAGAAGTGGCATTCAGAGCAGTATTTAAAGCCATAATGGCTGGCAAGCAATGTGCTATACTATGCCCTACAACAATATTATCTCAGCAGCATTATAATAACGCTAAAAAAAGATTTGAAGATTTCCCTGTAAGAATAGAAGTATTAAATAGATTTGTAACTAGCAAACAGGCAAAAAGAAATAAAGAATTGATAAAAAATGGTTCATGCGATTTGATAGTAGGAACTCATATGCTTTTATCAAAAGACATAGATTTTAAAAATTTGGGTCTTATAGTAATAGACGAAGAGCAGCGTTTTGGTGTTAAACATAAAGAAGCTTTAAAAAGACTTAGATTAGAAACAGATGTTCTTACACTTTCAGCAACTCCAATACCTAGAACTTTAAACATGGCTTTAACTGGCATAAGGGATATTAGTGTAATAGAAACCCCTCCTTTAAATAGGATTCCTGTAAAAACTTTTGTTACAGAGTTCACAGAAGAAGCTGTTGTTAATGCTATAGAAAGAGAATTAAAAAGAGATGGTCAAGTATTCTATCTCTACAACAGAATTGACACTATAGAATCATTTGCTTTAATGATAAAGAAACTTTGTCCTCAAGCAAGAATATGTGTAGCTCATGGAAGAATGACAGGACATCAGCTTGAAAAAATAATGAGCGATTTCATTAATCATAAATATGATATTTTAGTGTCAACTACGATAATAGAAAATGGAATAGATATACCTAATGCCAACACTATATTAATAGATAATGCAAATAAATTAGGTTTATCTGAATTATACCAATTAAGGGGAAGAGTTGGAAGAAGCGGCAGAGAGGCTTATGCTTATATGTTCTACCCTAGTGATTTAGCATTAACTGAAGTTGCTTATAAAAGACTTGAGGCTATATCAGAACATACAGACCTTGGAGCAGGATTTAAAATTGCTATGCGTGATTTAGAAATAAGAGGTGCTGGTAATATATTAGGTAAAGAACAGTCTGGAATGATATATCAAGTTGGTTATGAACTTTATACTCAAATGCTTGAAGAAGCTACTAATGAATATAAAGGCGAAATAAAAGAAGTTACTTTTGATACTGTTATCGATTTAAAGCATAATTTATTTATACCTGATTCATATATAGCAGATTCAAAAGAAAAAATATCAGCCTACAAACTTATAATGCGTTCTCAAAGCGATGAAGATATTGATTATGCCAAAGAATTTATGATTGATAAATACGGCAAACTTCCAAAGGAATTAGATGATATTTTTGATATAGCAAGGCTTAAAGTAATATTAAAAAGAGTAAGAGTATTATCTGTTATGGAAGGTCATTATAATATATATCTTAAATTGGATAAGTATTCTAAAATAGATACAGACAAACTTATTAAGTTGATTAATACTAAAGGTTCCGGAGTGTATTTTGATAAAGATAATCTAAATCAATTAATAATACCTGTTCTAATGGATAAAGAAAATGATTTTGATTGGAAGGTAGAAAAGATAAAAAATACTATACTTGAAATAGAAAGCGACAAAATAAATACTATAGAAACAAATGAAAACAACAATGATAAAAAAGATGATGAAGAAAATAAAATGTCTATTGCTGAAGCGAACTTTAAGAATAATAAAAATACTAAAAAAAGGACACTCACTAGAAGAAGCAAGGCTCCAAAAGTTATAAAGATAAATAAAAATTAAATTTATTGTATAAATCATCTTATATATACTAAAAATTTTTAACTTTGTCAATTTTTTGTTGTTCTTTTTCCCGCCGCAAAAAGAACCAAAAAGTGCAAATATAAAATTAGTATTAAATCATACTAATTATGTTTTACATGCAAGATAAATTACTAAATTTAAGTCGAAATGCAGCCTTTCACGAAGCGTATCCGAGTTTATCGAGGATATAAGCTTCTTTGTGGCAACAAAAGAACTGGGGGTGTGGGGGCAAAGCCACCACAAACAATAAAATTGAAACAACTAAAATTGACAAAATATAGTTGTTTAGGCATATACTGAAAATTTTTAAGTATATGATTTCTTATTTTGGAAAATCACTAAATATAAAAATAAAATATTAACCTTATTTTTGATAAAACATATTTTTCAGTATAATACATTTATTAAATAAATTCTAATGAAAATTGTTTGCTTATTAATATTTATAACTTTTCATTTTCATCATTAGATATTATTCTCACTTCCGCATTCAAAGTTATTCCTTTTTGATTATAAACTTCTTCTCTAACCTTCCTCATAAGATTTAAAATATCTCTGCCTGTAGCATTATTATAATTAACTATAAAATTAGCATGATAAGGTGAAACCATTGCTCCTCCAACTTTAACGCCTCGCATATTAATGGAATCTATTACCTTGCCTGCTATCATATTAGTTTCATAATCATTCAAAAAAGTACTTCCTGCTGAAGGATATTTAAATTGATTTTTATTTTTTCTGTCTTTGAAATATTTTTTCATCTCTGGTTTTATTAATTTTTTAGAACCTTTTTCTAATTTAAATCTCACATCTAATATAACATATTTCTTATCCTGAAAAATACTTCTCTTATAAGCATACTGACAATCTTCAATACCTATATGCATATAATCAAAATTATCATCTATTATTCCAACTTTATCTATAAATTCAGAAACAGAATGTTCATAACATCTTGCATTCATATAAGCAGCACCGCCTATACTTCCTGGAAGCCCGTATAAAAATTCTAATCCAGTAAAACTATTTTTATAAGCATACTTTACAACATCAATAACATTAGCTCCCGAATAAGCTAAAATATTATGAGATGTATGCTCTACCCTAGTGAAAAATCCTGTATAAATAATAGGAAACTCAATTACCTTATCCAAAAATAAAATATTACTTCCGCCGCCTAAAATAATATATCTTTTATTATTATCATTAAGATATTTTAATAAATCTATAAAACCATTAATAGTTTCAGGAACATAAAATTCTGAAGCCTTGGCATTAATTCTAAAAGTATTTAATTTCTTTAAAGAAACATTTTCTCTGCTTAAAACACCATTCAAAGATTTAATCATTTTTAACTATTCCGTAAATATTATTTAATGAAAATATAATAACAAATTTTCTAAAACATTACAATAAGAATTAATTATATTGACTTTTAAATATTTTGTAATAGAATAAAAGAAATAAATGTTAAAGGTATAATACTTATGGATATACTAGATACTATAAAATCTGTTACCGCCCATGATAAATATCAAACTGAATTAGTAAAAGATTTACAAAGCAGAATAGAAGAATTAAATTTAATAATAGGAAATTTAGATAATTTAAATAAAGAATTAGAAAGTGAAAATAAAAAATTAAAAAATCTTATAAAATTTTCTATATGTAAATACCCACCATATATGCTTTCTGATATGATAAAAGAGAATATGAATATAAATATAAGTTCATCTAAAATTGTACGAATAGCTGAAGAAAATAAATTATTTGAATATGAATTTTTAGCTTTAAGAATACCAAGAAAAAGAAATACAAATGATAAATTTGCTTCAACAGTTATATTTTCAATTTTGGGTGTAACAAAAATATTAGATATAATAAAAAAATCATTGCATTTGTTTGATAAATACAATGTAAATATAGAAAATGATTTAGATATATCATTAAAACAATTACAAGAAGGAAAAACAACAAAATATTCCATAAAAGATTTAAGAGCTATGGAAAATGAATAACAACATTATTTTTACTAAAAAAGCAGAAGAACATATATTATTCTTTAAAAAAACAGATAAAAAAATACTCAAAAGAATAAACGATTTAATAGAGAATATATTAGAAACACCATATGAAGGAATAGGAAAACCTGAGGAACTAAAACATAAATATAAAGACTGTTATTCAAGAAGAATAAACAAAAAACATAGATTAATATATAAAATAGATAATGATGATCTAATAATATTATCATGTAAAGGTCATTATGATGATAAATAAAAATAATCTATTTATTATACAAATAAGGATTTTCTATTAGAGAACTATTTATAAACATATCTTTAATATCTGCCTCATTGTTTATTTTCCAAGCATTCAAATCCTGATCAAAATTTACAGCATTCTTAAACATACAAGTCATATATTTCACATTAGAAACATTCCATTTGTCTAATGGCTGATTAAAATTAGATGCCCCATAAAACATATAACTCATATCCAAAACATTAGATACATTCCAATCATTAATACATATATTAAAATTATTTATATTATGAAACATTGATTTCATATTAATAACATTAGAAGTATTCCATTTCTCTATACCTGAAAAATCTATTCTTACATTATAATTCTCATATTCATTGTAAGAACCTTCAAAGCATGAAAAATTAGGCTTATCAAAAAGCATAGACATATCGGTTATCAATGAAGTATCAATATCTCCTAAATAAATATTATTGTTTTCTATTAAACTTCTTAATTCTATTTTATTTTTTGGTGTATACACATTAAAATCCTAATATTTAATAAAAAAGTTCTTCTTTTTTAAAATCTATTATCATCAAAACAAGCCAATAATATATGAATCTATTTTCAACTGTTTTATTTTCACTATTAGTAAATGATATATTAATTTTAACAATATCTCCATTATTTATATATTCTTGAAACTCTATTTTAATAATAAATTTATCTTTTTTAAAATCTTCAAAATAAAATATACTCTCTGAAAATTTATAAATAACATTCATAGAATATCTGCTTGCAAATGCTTTCAAACTTGAATAAACTATTTCTATGTTTTTCAGCTTTTCTATTACTTTGTTAAAATCTGAAGTATCTATATTAATAATTGGAAACTGATTTATAGGCTGAAATATCTCATAATCATTTAAATGCATTTTCCATTTTGCAATATCTTCTTTAGTTAAGTCAAATACACTAGATAAATTAATATAACAATTTTCATCCATAACAACATTATTATCATCATAGTCAGTATAACTGCCGTCGCCTAAATATCTAAAAGAAGTTTTTAAATTCATATTTTCATCATATAAATTCCAAATTAAACTATATGCATATTTATTCATTATAGGATTATCAATAAAAATTTCTTTCCAAAATTTATAATTATATTTCTTACCGCTTATTAAAATTTTTATTAAATTATAATTCTGACTTTTCAATATATTAGGAATCTCTTTTCTAATATGCTTTATTTCTTCTTTTATATTTTCAGGAAAGTATTTAGGTATTGATTTTAATTCTTTTTTATTGTTAATATCAAACAATTCTACTGCATTATTATTTTTAAGAGAGATTTTATATTTATTATCATTTACTTCTATAATTTTCTCTCCTCTTTTATCTAATCCAAAATCATATACTACTTTAAAACCTAATTCATATAACTCTAAATTCATTTTTTCAGCAATAAAATTTAATAAACTAATAGCCTCTTTTTTAATAGAAGCCTTTTTATTCCTAGCAAAAACATTATATAATAAACTTAAAGCGAATTTACTGTCTGTATTCAATGCTAAAATCTTCATAAATAATAATGAACTATTTTCTCTATTGTACATTTCAATTAACATATTATCATCAGCATATACACCGCAAACTAAAACAGAAACATCTTTTTGAGAATTAAT
>NZ_JAWLQI010000091.1:0-9318 GCF_036997785.1 Brachyspira pulli | reverse complement strand
ATTATAAATTTGAAAATCTACTTATAATTTACTATATTTAAAATATATATTAATTATAAGGACTATTCATGACTATAGAAAAATTATCAAAAATGATTGAAGTTTCAAGCGGAGAAGTGTATTAAGTAAATAAAATTAATATTTACTTTTTATAAATAAAGCCTGACTATAAAAAATAGTGAGGCTTTATTTATAAAATGTATTTTAATCATTTTTTATATTATAATGGCCTATATTTAATTTAAATAAAGTCTTTATTATATTGAAATTGCCATAAAAAGTTATTTTTGTAGGAGTTTTAGTATTTTTTGGGTAGATTCTTGATACAGGAATTTCGCATACTTTATAATTTAATTTTGGAGCCATTACAGACATATAAAATAATAATTCGTATCCAGAAAATATATTTCTAAATATATTGAGATTTTCATCTAATAATAATTTTTTAGAAATACCTCTGTATGCTGAAGTAGTATCAGTATATTTAAAACCAGACATAAAACTAATCCAAGGAGCATGCATTAATTTTACAGCTAAATATCTTGATATAGGAGTGTTTTTATGAATACCACCCTTTATAAACCTTGAACCTTGTATAAAATCATATCCATCTTCCAATTTTTTAATAAAATCTTTTATGTATTCTACTCCATCTTTATCATTTCCATCTATTGTTATTATTCCTTCATATCCTTGATTTAAAATGTAATCAAATCCCATTCTAAATTGCGCTCCTTGCTTTCCTTCCCCTGTTTTTATAAGTAAGGTTCTTACATTTACACTTTCCAAAAAATCTTTATTAGTAGATCCGTCATTACTTCCTCCATCAAATATTATAATATCTACTATATTTTCTATATTATTTTCTTTCATTTTTATCAATTCATTTTTTATTCTACTACCTTCATTAAGTAAAGGAATACCTACACAATATTTATGCTTCTTATGAAAAAATTCTTCTATTTTGTAATCAGGCACTTCTCTAAACATATTATACTATTTCCTTTTCTATTAATTTTATAAAATCAATTATTTTATTAATAATATTAATATTTTCTATTTCATTATTATTATTTATTACTGTTTCTATTGAACAATGGTTAACTTTAGAAGTTTTTAATTTATATAAATATTCTATTAAATAATTTTTATAATTTATATACTCATTTTTTAAATTAGGTATACTTATGTGACAATGAAAATTATAACCTAATGAATTTACTAAATCTATAGATTGAGATATATTTTCATTTTCTAAAATTATAGTGCTTAAATCTAAATTTATTTTTATATTTTTTAAATTTATTTTTTTTATAAATTCAAATGTATCTTTAGTATTAGTCAAAAAATTAGTACCATAAGATTTAGAATTAGGTTCTATACCAATTACAATATTATTTTGTATAGCTACATCATTTAATTTTGTAAAAAATTCTAAAGCTATATCATTAGCTTCATCATTAGACATACTTTCTGGTACAATTCTTAATTTAGGAGATCCAAATAATACATGTTTTATACCTAATGTAGAAGAAACTTCTAAAGCTTTTAATGTATATTCATATAATTTTTTTCTTTCCATTTTAGAATAGAATAATGAACACTTATTTAATCCAAAATGTATACTTTGCATAGCAACAGCTTGTAATCCAAAATCTTCCCATTCTTTTTTTAATTTAATATAATTATTGTATTCATCATATAAACCTAAATTTGATATTTTAAATGGGGCAATTTCTATGAATTTAATACCTTTTTTTGACAAAAAATTATAAACATTATTCTTATTGTCTATATTCCAAGCCAATGCTGATATACATAATTTCATTATAAAACTCCATTTAATTTAAAAAATAATACTAAATCATCATATATATTTTTTTCATTATATAGGTATTCCTTGTTATTTCCCCATTTATCAGCATATATAGTTTTCATATTATAATTATATAATTTGGCATTATTTGAAATAAATTCTTTATGAAAAATGTTTTTCATAATATCTTTTGCTGAAATAGGTGTAGAACATACATTAAGAATAGGAATATTATATTCTATAGATTTTAATATATCATTATACAAATTATCTAAATTATAAAATTGAAATGTACTTTCAGAATTAGTAAATTGCAAAGAAGTTTCATTAATAGATGACAATATATATTTAATTTCTTCCCTTTTATTATCTTCTATAGCTTTATTTACATCAAATATAAATCTATTTTTTTCATTATTAAAACTATAATAATTTATTACTATTGTATTTTTAATCTTACTCTTTATAGATTCAAATTTATCTATGGTAAAAAATGCTGGTTCAGGATTTATTATGTCATATATGAAATTCTTTTTTAAATTTTTTCCGAATATAGAAGGTAATCTTATTATATGAGAATGATTAAAAATATTAGAAAATTCGTCTTCTGCTATTTTTCTATTTTTTCCATAATCAGAATCACTAATAAAATTGTTATTTCTTTCATCATATATAACAGGCTGAGGATACACTGCTATAGTTGATATTAAAACAGCTTTCTTAGCTTTTACAGTATTTAATATACTTAGTAATTCTTTAATATTCAATAAATCTTTTTCAGGATTAGTATTAGCAAGCTGCATATCAGCCGGTATTGATGAACAAATTAATAAATCAAATTCTTTATTCTTAATTTCATTAATATTTTTTGAATTGTATAGAAAATTAAAATCTGATTTCAGCAATATATTGCTTCCTACAAAACCAGTATAACCTACTAAACATTTATTATTCATATATTTGCTCCCGAATTTTATAAATAATAATATATAGTTAAATCTATTATGTTAATTTAACTAATTTCATTTATTTTAATATAATATTATTTGTATATTTGTAAAATACCTTAATTTTCGCCATTTTTGATACAAATCTTTTACTCTAATAATAACCTATTAATAAGGCATATTTATTACTTTTGCCAGAAAATACACTCCTTTTTATTATAGAATATTTATTTAATTCTTCTTTGGTAATTTATAATTATTTATATTATCCACAATATTACTATTATAATTTTATAATAGATATAACCTTATAATTTGGTCTATTTTCCATTTCTTTTGATAATAGTCCTATGTATCTTATAATAATACTAAATATAAAAAATACCAACGTAAAACCAAATGATAATAAAGTCATTATAGATGCCCAACCATTTTCTAAATTGTTAGATCCGACTAATTTTAATATTAAAGAATACAGACCAACTGAAGCAGATATAATAGCTGAAAATATAGCTAAAATAAATGAAATATTTGCTACTACTTCAGAAAATATTAATAAATATGAACTTCTATCACTTTTTGTCATTTTATATTTATATTTTTTTATATTACAATTAATTTCTTCATATTTGTACCCTATATTCCTAATTATATATGATATAGGAACAATTTTACTTTTGTTTTCACTTAAAGAATTTATAACTCTTCTTGTAACAAAAAATATAATATCGTATATATTATCTATTTTTGTTTTAGAAAATAATGATATACTTTTTAATACAAAATTGTCTCTAAAATTATTATATTTTGTTACCAAAAATGAAGAATCAATACCTTGCTGATTATATTCGTAAAGTCTATCTAAATAATTTTCTATATTATCTATATTAATATCTTTTAATACAAACACTATATCACCTTTAGAAAATTCTAATCCAGCCCTTATCATACTATCCTCATTGCTGTTGCTAGAAACATTTAAACATAATATATTATCAGATTTTGGTGATAATTCAGTATTTATCTTATCTATGTTGAAATTTTCATTAAATAGTAATATAATCTCGCTATACTCAAATTTATTAAGTATATAGTTTTCTAACCTTTGATAATTTTCTTTATTATCAATTTTTGTGATAATGAAACTTGCATAATTCTTATCTTTCATAATAACACCTCGTTTAATTCATATATAGTATTTAATTTTCCACCTAATATTGTAATGAAACCTGGCTTTTCTCTATCTTTCTTTATTATGACAGGTCTAGAATCAGATGTTGAAGAAGACTGCATTAATGCCTTTATTGTAAGGATACTTTCTTTAAACTCTGGTAAGAGCTCTTTTTTTAAATATTTTTTAGCTAATTGTTTCATATGTATCCAAGAAGAATCTGGACGTACTTTACAAAAAGTACAATTATCCAAAAATAATCCATTACATGTTGGTGATTTTTCTTGACAGCTAAAAGTTGGGAGTTCAGACATAGAAAATTTATGTGGACTATATCTAACAGAATATAAAGAATACATACCATTTTGATTAAAAGGCATTATTGAAAAAAATGGACCATCCATTAATGTTATACCAAAACCTTTCAAATTATTAGGGGCTTCACATAGTATCATTTCTGATAATTCAAATTTTATAGGTATGGTATTTAAATTAAAGATTTTTAATATACTATTAATAGATGCATAGGACGTATTTATTACAAATTGAGTTTCTAATGTTTTATTAGAATTTAATATTAGATGCCAACTGTCATTTTTTATACATACTTCTCTTATATAATCATCATACATAATTGTAATATTTTTATTTTCATTTAATTTTTCTAAATAATATTTTTTTATTTTTAATGTATCAATAGCATATTCTTTTGTTTCATAACAAGCATCTACTAAATTCTTATTAAAAAATTGAAGCTCATTAATTTTTTTATACGGTATATTGGCATTATCACAAAAATATTCAAAATTATCTGGAGTAGACATACCAAATTTTGATGATACTGCATAAATTTTTGTAAAATTTTTTATAATAGCAAATTCATAATCCTTAACAAATTTATCAAAATAATGTGAACATTTTATAGCCGTATGCAAAGATCTAGGATAATGATAACCATTATGCAGTCTAGCCTGATTAACATATGAAGCTCTTGAAAATGCTTCTTTATCTTTTTCTAATATAAGTATTTTTAAATTTTTATATTTTTGTGATAATATATCAGCTGAGTAAAGTCCATAAATACCCGTGCCTATTATTATATAATCATACATCATAATATATTCCTAAAAATTAATTTAAAACACAAAAAACCTATGCTGCAATTTTAAATTGCAGCATAGGTTGTAATTTTTGATATTTTGAATTATTATAAATACATATGCAATCGTAGCATATATTAGTCTGGTCTGGTCTGGTCTGGTCTGGTCTGGTCTGGTCTGGTCTGGTCTGCGAATTATATTTAAATCTTCTATTTTCTGATATCACTCTTCCTACAGCATTCATTATTAATCCTATAGCAAAAGATAATGCTGATAATATTAATAAACACATAGTAAGTATTGCTGTTGGAAATCTATCAACTTTTAAAGTTTCAAAGTATTCTATAGTGATGTTGATTCCTAATGACATACCTATAATAAAAAATACAATGCTTATTATATTAAAAAATATCATTGGTTTTTCTGTCATCATTAAATACATTATAGTAAATAATATTCTAAAACCATCTCTAAAAGTATTAAGTTTAGAAAAAGAACCTTCAGGTCTTTTAAAATATTTAGCAGATACTTCTCCTACTGGTAAACGCATTTGTAAAGCATATATTGTTAGCTCTGTTTCTATTTCAAAACCTTTAGAGGCAGCAGGAAAACTCTTTACGAATCTTTTAGAAAATATTCTATATCCGCTAAGCATATCATTAAATCTTTTTCCAAATAATATATTAGCAAAACCTGTAAGCATAGCATTACCAAATGTATGACCTTTTCTATGTACATCTTCATCTACAACTTCACGAGAAATATTAAGCATATCAAGTTTGTTGTCTAAAAAATACCGTATATGTTTTTTTATTTCAGATATATCGTATTGCATATCAGCATCAACCATTATATATATGTCAGATTCTACATCAGAAAAAGCTCTGCGTACAACTTCTCCTTTACCTTGATAGTTAACTTCTGTTACTATTGCTCCAGATTCTTTTGCTAGTTTTACAGAATTATCTTTACTATTATTATCAAATACGTTAATTTCAGCTTCAGGAAGATATTTTCTAAATTCTTCTATTACTTGTTTAATAGTAATTTCTTCATTATAGCATGGTATTATTACAGATATTTTTTTCATAATTATTTCCCAAATAAATTTAAAGCATAAAAAACCTACGCTGCAATATAAAATTGCTGCATAGGTTGTAATTTTTGATATTTTGAATTATTATAAATATATATGTAATCGATGCATATATTAATTCTGGTCTGGTCTGGTCTGGTCTGGTCTGGTCTGGTCTGGTCTGGTCTGGTCTTACTATAAGCTAAATGAAATATTTCTTTTAAAAGTTTTAAGTTAGACGAGAAACCTTTAATTTTTGATGGAACTTCATTTTTTGGATATGATCTTATTGTAGGTACCTGACAAATTTTGTAACCTAATTTTTTTGCATGTACTAATGGATAGTAACAATATTCATAAGTATTAAATTCTTCTCTGAACCAATCCATTCTTTCATCTAAAATATATTTTCTTGAAAAGCCTTTATATCCATTACAAACATCATCATAATGAAATCCTGAAGTTAAACTAATTAATGGAGAAGCTATAAATTTAATTCCTATAAATCTACCAATAGGGGTATTTTTATGATGACCACCTAAAGTAAATCTGGTAGCTTGAATTACATCATAGCCTTCTTCTAATTTTTTTAGAAATAATGGAAGACTTTCATAAACATTATCTTTATCATTTCCATCTACCATTATAACTCCATCATAACCATCATTCATAGTTTCATAAAAACCTTGTTTTAATTGTACACCCTGACCTTTTTTATCACTTATATTTATCAAAAGTCCTCTACATCCATATTCTTTTATAAATTCCGGATTAGATGAATTATCTTTACTTCCAGCATCACATATATATACATCACATATATTAAAGATATTTGAATTTTTCATTTTATTCATTTGAGAAATAAACCTTTCACCTTCATTAAAAACAGGTATTAATAAAGCATATTTATTTCTCTTTTCAAAAAACATATATTTATCATATTTTGGTATTTTATTTACTATTTCCAATAATTCTTCATTTGTAAATTGATAATTCATAATGATCTCCAAAAATTAGTTAAACATAAAAAACTATACTGCAATTTGATATTATCCTTTTCAAAAAATTATAACTAGCTTTAGTTTTCTTCTATATATAAAGTGATTTAAAATCATTATTGTTTATTAACAATTAATAAAAGAATAAATCCAATCATAACAAGTAAAGTAGGTATATATCTAATAAGAATTAGATATCTTTTTATTTGTATTTCTCCACTATAATCTGATTGAAAATTATTTTTATATGAATTATAAGAAAATAAATAAGCTAATATTAATAATCCTATGAACATAAATGAGAATATAAAATTGTTTACAGGTTCAGTAGATAAAATAGGTATTAAATCTCTTATACTATTATACTTAAATGTTTTTTGTGCATAGAAAAATTTAATAAGTGGTAAAGAATATGTCCTAACTGCTTCAGCAACACATATATAGGTATGTGTAATTAGCAATATAATACTATAAAAAGTTGAAGATGCAACTTCTATAAAAATATTAAATTTTAAATATTTTATATTTGTTGTAAATAATAATAATGGTATAAACGGAGATAGTATAACGAAACGGTATAAAGCTACCGCTTGTGCATTACCAAATAAAAAACTTACCCAAGTTAGAAATATAATATTTATAGATAATATTTTATCATCATCTTTTTTAGGAGTAAAAAAACAATATATACATATAATAGAATATGCTATTAAAAATACTGGTAAATTTGCTATTTTATTTAATAGTAGTACATTGAATACATCAGTATAAAGAGCTTTATAAGTAATATATGGTAATGGTGGATTATGGTAATATAGTAAATCAGCAGTTTTTGTTATTATATTTGTAATTATGAATGGTGTTATTGCTATTATATTGTATAAAATTATTTTTTTCAAATTCTTTTCTCTCAATAAAATTAGAGGAAATAATATAAAAACAGGATAATTTTTTAGACATATAGATATTGCAAACCAAAGTAAATATTTGCTATCATTTCTTAAATAATATAAAATTCCAATTAGCATAAAGAATATTGTAATAATATCCATTTGAGATATAAACAGTGCTGGTAATATAGTAAATGGAGATGATAAAAATAAATATTCTGATAATTTTGAATTATTATCAGATAATTTAAATTCTTTAGATATTTTATATACTATACGAGCAGATGCTAATACAAATATAAATAGTATAGTTTTTATATACATTAATTCAAATGTACCTATATAAAAAGATTCATGATGCCAAGTATAAAGAGTAAAATTTGTTAATTTTGTATAAACCCATATAGGAAAAAATAGTATAGCATATATTATATATGCTAAATAAGGCCAATGGCTGTAATGAAGAGATCCTATTTTCATATATACTTCATAATTAAAATTGAATGGGTGTACATTCCAAAAATTTACACTAAAAGGTATATGTATTAAAGCATCGGAATATATATACATTACATAACAAAAGATTACTGTAATATAATATATTATATATTCTAATTTTAACGGTTTAGATAATTTTATATTGTATATAATATATTTTTTAAATAAAATATATATAACTGATAATATAATCAATATAATTAAAATAAGTATAATATATACTTTTATTTTTAATTTATAATGAATGTTATCTATTTTTTCATCATATCCTAATTTTTTTTCAGAAATTAAATTTCCAAAAGGACTTCCTTTATCATTCATTTTTATTTCTTTGATAAAACTATTTTCTTCCAAAATTTTATTTATATTAGGATAAACTCCGTATATATCACTATTTTTAAATATTTTACTATAATACTGTATTCTAAAACCATAACTGTAATTTGTGATAGCTTCATTTGTAAATATGTAATTCATTAAGGCTTCATTATTTAATGTATTATCTATAGTGAAAGTTTTTTTTACTTCATCTATGTTTAATCCATTTAATTCTAAAGTTCTATTTATATGATATTCATCAAATTTAAATTCTGTTAAATATCCAATTCTTGTTTTATATCCTAATGCAATAAGAATTATTAAGGCAGCTATAAATATTATTAATATCGATAAAAATAATTTATTATTTTTCATAAATTACTCCATAAAATACATAGATAGTATTTAAATTGATAAATTTTTTTTGTGTATTTAGATAAATTAGGTTAGAAAATAAATTTAGGCTTGTTGCAATAGCACCGTTTTTTAATTTATAATTTTCTAT
>NZ_JAWLQI010000090.1:0-9411 GCF_036997785.1 Brachyspira pulli | reverse complement strand
TTTTTTTATTCAACTTTTTCCCGCCGCAAAAAGTTGCAAAAAGTGCAAATATAAAATTAGTACTAAATCATACTAAAATTGTTTTACATGTAAGATAATTTATTAAATTAAAGCCCAAATGTAGTCTTTTTGGTTCTTTGTGCCAACAAAAGAACTGGGGTGCGGGGCAAAGCCATGCAGATATTTAAAATTCAAAAAAACTATTTATGACAAAATATAGTTGTTTAGGTATATACCTAAAATTTTTAAGTTTGTCAATTTTTATGTTGTTCTTTTTCCCGCCGCATACGCTCTGCGGACTTTGTCAAGAACCTTATATCCTCGGCAAGCTCGGATACGCTTCTCGAAAGCATGCACTTTATGAAGTTCACAGAGCGTGTGCGACAAAAAAGTAGATAAGTTCTATATAAAGTGAATCAGTTGACAAAGTTACAAATTTTTTCTATATAACAAATAAATTTATATGGTCAATAATAATAAAGTATATATATTTTTATATAAATTAAGTATTGACAATATGTATATAGATAGTATAATAACTTTTATAAAATACTTTTATAAAAGTATATTTATTATTTATAGGAGTTTTATTATGAAAGTTGCTGTGATGACATATATTAAAAAAATACAATTTATAGAAGCTGATAAACCTAAACCAAAAGACGATGAAGTTTTAGTAAAACTTGAATATGTAGGAGTATGCGGTTCAGATTTGCATTATTATGAACATGGTGCTATAGGTGATTATATTGTTAAGCCTCCATTCGTATTGGGACATGAATGCAGCGGTACAATTGTTGAGATAGGAAGCAAAGTTAAACATTTAAAAGTAGGGGATAGGGTGGCATTAGAGCCTGGAAAAACTTGCGGTGAATGTGAGTTTTGCAAAACTGGAAGATATAATTTATGTCCTGATGTTATATTCTTTGCTACACCTCCTATTAATGGAGTTTTTCAAGAATATGTAACTCACCCAGAATCATTATCATTTAAATTGCCTGAAAAATTATCATCTATGGAAGGAGCTTTAATAGAGCCTTTAGCTGTTGGAATGCATGCCGCAAGACAAGGCGATGCTAAAATAGGAGATATTGCTTTCGTTACTGGTGCAGGCTGTATAGGTTTATGTTCAATGCTTTCTTTAAAAGCTTCTGGAGTTTCTAAAGTTTATGTTATAGATGTTGTTAAAAAACGTCTTGATAAAGCATTAGAATTAGGAGCAAGCGGTGTTATAGATGCTTCAAAAGAAGATGCTGTAAAAAGAGCATTAGAATTAACTCAAGGAAAAGGAAGCGATATAACAATAGAAACTGCCGGTACAGAAATTACAACTAATCAGGCTATAGAATTTGCTAAGAAAGGTTCTGTTATAGTATTGGTTGGGTACAGTAAAACTGGAAAAGTTAATATGAATCTTAGTATGGCTTTGGATAAGGAATTAACTTTCAAAACAGTATTTAGATATAGACATTTATTTCCATTATTGATTGATGCTGTAGAAAATGGAAGCATTAATATAAAAGATATAGTTACAAATATTTACGATTTCAAAGATTTACAGGAAGCTTTGGATAATAGTGTTAATGATAAAGCTAATATAGTAAAAACTGTAATAAAAATGTAATAATGATTTTTTATAAAGCAGGTGTAAATAATTAATTTATGCCTGCTTTTTTATTTTCTTGCTTTTTTAGTGCTTTCTAATAATTCTTCAGCATGTTTAAGGCTTGCTTCGGTTATTTCTTTTCCTGTTATCATTCTGGCAATTTCATTTACACGCATAGAATCATCAAGTTCTTCAATAGTAGAAGTAACAATATCTTCACCTTCATTTTTTGTTACTTTGAAATGATTATTAGCATATATTGCAATTTGTGCTAAGTGTGTAATACTTAATACTTGTTTTCTTTTTGAAAGAGCAGATATTTTCTCTCCTATAACCTCTGCAATTCTTCCGCCTACACCTACATCTATTTCATCAAAAACACAAGTTTCACAGTAATCACCAATAGATAGTACATTTTTTAATGAAAGCATTATTCTTGATATTTCACCGCCTGATGCAATTTTTCTAAGAGGCTGATATATGCTTTGTTTATTTGGTGCTATTATGAATTCTATATTATCTATACCAGTGGCATTAGCTTTTATATTAGAACCGTCAATATTTAATATTCCTTCATCATCTTCATCTAAAGTTATTTCAATATCAAATTTTGTAGATGACATTCCAAGATCATTCATTTCGCTTTCTATTGCTTTTATGAACTCTTCTTTTCTATTATGTCTTATATCTGATATTTCTTTTGCCAACATAGAAGTTTCTTTTCTCAATGTTTCTATATCTTTTTTTAGATTTTCAATATCTTCCTCTGAGAAATTAAGAGAATCTAGTTTTTCTCTTGCTTCTTTGGCATAAGATATAATATCTTTAATATTAGAACCATATTTTTTCTTAAGGTTATTTATAAAGAAAAGTCTTTCATTAAGTGATTGTAATTCTTCAGGGTCAAATTTAGTTCTTGATCTTATTTCACTTAATACTACTTTTATATCTTCAAGATTTAAAGTGATTCCTTCTACTTGAGAAGCTATATCAGAAAGTCTGCTGTCATATTTTGATACTGATTGTAATGCTGAAATACTTCTCATTAATTTTGTATAAGCTCCGGATTCACTTCCGAATATATCTTTATTTATAGAAGAAAGAGATGAAGCTATACTTTCAGCATTTGACATCATAGTAATATCATTCTTTATATCTTCATCTTCATTTGGTTTTAATTTTGCTTTTTCTATTTCATCTATTGCATATTCTAAAAATGATTTTTCTTTTAAAATTGTATTTTTATTTTGAGATATTTCATTATATTGTTTTATTAGTTTTGTTAGTTTATAATAATGATTTTTATAATTTTCTAGTTTTTCATCAATATTTAAATAACTGTCATAAAAATTCAAATGATTTGCAGGATTGAAAAGTGATTGATGTTCATGCTGTCCATGAATATCAACTATCAAATCTCCAAGTTCTTTTAATTCAGCAACTTTTACACCGGTATTGTTTATAAATGATTTACTTTTTCCGTCTCTTGTTATTTCTCTTTTTATAGTTAATTCATCGCTGCCAAGTTCTATATTCCATTCTTTTAATTTATTTTTTACTATATAATAAGATGACTGAAGCTGAAAATTTCCCGTAACAATAAGTCTGTCGCCATTAGGACCTACCATTCTAGTAGAACCTTTTTCTCCTGTAATTAATTCTAAAGCACTAATTATAATACTTTTTCCAGCACCAGTTTCCCCAGTAAGTACATTGAATCCTTTACTGAAGTTTATTTTTAATTTATCTATCAAAACAAAATTTCTTATTTCAAGATATTTAAGCATTATCTACCCCAATTGAGTTTATTGCGAAGTATGTCATAGAATAGTCTGTTTGCACTTTGGAATATATAGCAGCTTTTATTGCTTATTTTTGCTTTTATTTTATCATGATTTTTGAATTGGCATATATCATAACCGTCTATAGTTACCATAGCTTTAAGTGATTTTTCTGTCAATTCTAATTCTATAGTATCTTCTTTAGGAATTACAAGCGGTCTGAATGTTAATGAATGCGGTGCTATAGGAACAAAAGATATAGCATCAATATTTGGTGATAATATAGGGCCTCCTGCACTTAAAGCATAAGCAGTTGATCCTGTAGGTGTAGCTATTACAACTCCGTCGCCTACTATTGATGATATTAATTTACCGGATATTATAATATTTATATATATAGCTCTGCCGTCGCATTTGCTTAAAACTAATTCATTTACTGCAAGATATTCTTTTGATGTATTTTTTTCTGTTGAATAAATATTGACGGATAATAAAGTTCTATTTTCTATTTCATATAGAGTTTTCTTACCTTCACAATATTCTTCTAATATTAAGTATGCTTCTTCAGGCGGAATTTCTGAAATGAAACCTAATGTACCATTATATATAGGCAAAACAGATATATCATATTTTATAGCTATTTTTAAAGCAGATAATAAAGTTCCGTCACCGCCTATAGATATAAGCATAGATACATCTTTTAATTCTTTTGTAGCTTTTTTTATATTTATGTAAGAGGATATATCATAGTATATTATGATAGCTTCTATATCATATTTTTTTAATATTTTGTCAATATGTTTTAGAATACAAGCAGGATCCCCTCTTAATGTATTAACTATAATTCCTATTTGTTTTTTAGTATTATTATTCATACGATTAAATTAAAACTTCAAAAATAATTGACTTGATTATATCAAACAGTCATTAATATATCAAGTTATATATTGATAATTTTTTATTTTTATGTAAACTATATAGTATGATTATATTTAGTTTAATTTATTTTTTATTAAGTGTTATTTATACTTTGATATGCGTCATTATAGCATTTCCGGTTTATCCGTTTATTAGAATATTCAGTAAGAGAAAGGCCAGATATTATGTGCATACTATGGCAAAATTTTGGGGCAGAGGATTAATGAAAATGGCTTTTATTTCCTTTAAAGTAGAAGGAAAAGAAAATTATGATCCTAATAAAACATATATACTCACTCCAAATCATCAAAGTGCATTCGATATATTTGCATGTTTTAGTATATTTAAAAAGTCTTATGCTTTTGTATCCAAAGATACTTATGGAAAGGTACCTTTAATAGGTGCTGGTATGTCTCTTGCAAATTATATTTTTGTAAAAAGGGGTACAGTTGGTGCTGTTAAATCTATAGATGATATGGAAGACAGATTAAAAAACAATACAAGCGTTGTTATATATCCTGAAGGTACAAGAAGTGAAACTGGTGAAATAAAAAACCCTAAAAGAGGTATATTAAAAATAACTGAAAGATGTCCTGATGTAGAAGTATTGCCTGTTGTTATATATGGAACAAGAAGCATTATGAAAGCAAGAACAATGACAATACACCCTTTCAAAAAAATTAAAGTTAGATTTTTAAAACCTTTCTATTTTAAAGACATAGAAGGCGATGATAATGCAAAATTAGATTATTGGTATAAAATTATGACTGATAATTATAATGATTTAAAGAATAAATAATATTTCTTAATTATTTATTCTTTAAATATTAATTTATTATATTATTTAATTTGTATATACTGAAAATTTTTAACTTTGTCAACTGAAGTACTTAATATAAATTTTATCTACTTTTTTGCTGCACACGCTCTGCGGACTTCGTAAAAGTTGCTATATCCTCGATAAACTCGGATACGCTTCGCGAAAACGCAATTGCTAGAACTTTATATTTTAAGAATATGTATTAAATATGGTATAAATCCTAGTTTTAGGTCAAAAATGCAGTTGTTTTGGTTCTTTTATACCAATACCGAAAGGTACCTTGCCTACGGCACGCAGAGCGTCGGTAAAAGAACTGGGGGCTACGAAGTACGCAGAGCGGTGGGCAAAGCCCTGCAGATATTTAAAATTTAAAAAAATTATTTTTGACAAAATATAGTTGTTTAGGTATATATTTTTATTAATCGCAAATAATTAATCTATTTTCAATAATGTTAATGTTTCTGATATATCATTATTTATAATTATTGAGCGGTCTTCAAGTCCAATTATAGAATGATTGTCATTAATATTTATTGATGAATAAATTGAATTTTTATTTTCTAATGCCATTTTCCAAAAAGAATATTTTATTATTCCCGGAGTATTGTATCCTACTCCTAATTCTAAAAATAGTATACTTGAATTTTTTGATTCATCTAAAAAGTTGTTATAATTTTCTTTAGATTTATACCAATTTTCATCTTGTACAAAAGTATTATCACTTCTTAAATTCATTGACATATTAGCACCGCAATATGGACATTTGGGTATTAATTCAGAAGGTATTTTTAAATCTTTTCTTGATTTAATCATTTCTCTTATATATTTTTCATTATAAAAAGTTTCTTGTCGGCATGGTACAGAACATTGAAAAAGAGAATAATCTCCCTGAACTTTGAATATTTTTTCTTTATCAAAATTTGCTGTTTCAAATCTTCCATCAACATTAGTTGTTATTACAAAATAATTTTTATTTTTTACTAAATCTAAAAGAGTTAAATGTGTTTCATCAGCAGGTATGTCATATCTGTTTATATAAACAAATAATGAGAAATATCCCCAAAAATCTTCTAAAGTAGGGTAGTTATAAAATCCTGCATTATACATATTATCTAAACCGTATTTAGTTTTATATTCGCTGAAATACTTATCAAACCTTTTTCCATCATACGTAAAACCAGCAGAAGTTGAAAGACCTGCTCCTGCACCTATTAATATATAATCTGATTTTTTTATAGCTGATTTTAATTTATTTATCAAATTTATTTTTTCTAATTCTTTACTCATCTTATATTGTACTCCTAATTATTTAAATTGTTATAATAAAGTTTATAATCTAAATCTTTAAATACATTAAAAATTATTTTTATATCATATTTAGTGCTATTTAAAAAATCTGATGCACAATCAATAGCTATTTTTGATGCTAATTCATTTGGAAATTTAAATTCTCCTGTGGATATGCAGCAAAATGCTATACTTTTTATATTATTTTCTTTTGCAGTTTTTAGGCATGAGTTGTAGCATTCATATAAAAGTTTTTCATCTCTTTTTGTAACTTCATTTTGTATTATAGGGCCTACTGTGTGTAAAATATATTTGCTTGGTAAATTAAATCCTGGAGTTATTATGCATTTTCCTGTTTCTTCAGATTTTCCTTTCATTATATTATTACAGTATAATCTTAATCTTGTTCCAGCAGCACTATGTATGGCGTTATCTATACATTTATGAAGCGGAACAAAACACCCTAACATAGATGAATTTGCAGCATTAACTATTGAATCTATTTTTAATGTTGTTATATCTCCTTGCCATAAACATAAATTATCTTTTATAGGTATTATATCTTCAGAATTTGTTATTTCTTTTCTTTTCAGCCTTTTCTGTAAATATTCATCTTCTATATTTAGATATTCTTCACTTATATTTTTTGGCATACGTATATTCATTAAGTATCTAAAATATTTATATAATTCTTCTTCATTTGATTTTATGTCTTCATTAAGTTCTATGTCGTAATTATTTTCTTTTATAAGATAATCTATTAAAAATAATAATTTATTCATATTACCGCCTTGTTGTAATCATTGTTATTACAATAATACTATATTTTTATTGTAATGTCAAGTATTACAATAAAAAATGTTTTTTATATTTGCATTAAGATTATAAATATATTATAATTTTTAAATAGTTTTAAGGATTATTTTATAATGAAGATTAGTTCAAGGTTTACAATAGCAGTTCATACTTTATTATGTATTTTAGAATTTAAAGACAAAAAAATCACATCAAATCTTATTTCTAATAGTGTAAATGTTAATCCTGTTATTATAAGAAATATATTAATACAATTACAAAAAGCAGATATTATTACTGTGAAAAGAGGAACAGGCGGAATTTCTTTAAATAGAAAAATAGAAAATATTACATTATTAGATATATTTAATGCTGTTGAAAGTTTAGATGATAATAAGCTTTTCAGTTTTCATGAAAATCCAAATAAAAAATGTCCTGTAGGCAATAATATTAATGATATATTGCAGCCAAAATTAGATAATGTTCAAAATGTTATGGAAAAAGAACTTCAAAAAACTACTTTGAAAGATATATATAAAAATTTGAAGAATATCATATCAGAATGATTGATTAAAAAATTATACAAATTGATTTATTAATTAATTGACATAATACATTTATTTAGTATAATTTAGTCTATGAATAAATATATTTTAATACATAAGTTGGTTAATGCCTCAATATTTATGCTGTTTCCTATAGCAGCTTGTTATATACTTAGTCATAATGAATTAAAGGCAGGAGTATACGGAACTGTTTTTTGGATAATAAATATTATAGAAATAGTATTATTTATTTCTTTTATTATAGTATCTTTAAAATGCGAATGGGGTACTAGAAAACAGCATGCTATTGTAAAGGCAGGAATTTCAGCATTGATATATATTATTATAATAGTAATGACTATGATATCAATTTTTTAATTAATAGGCTTTCTAATGCAAAAGATTTTAATGGCTGTATATACTATATTTGGATATCTTATATATCCTTTTATATTCATATCATTTTTTATTATGATGATATTCAATAAACCTATCAGAAAAGGTGCTTTATCAAGATTGGGATTTATATATCCTAAAGAGAATAATAAAAATGCTGTTTGGATACATGCTGTAAGTGTTGGTGAAATAGTTGCAGTCAAAGAAATAGTATTTACATTAATAGACAAGGGATATAATGTTTATTTATCAACAACTACAGTTGGCGGATACGATATAGCAAGAAAAAATTATGGTGATAAGGTAGAATTATTCTATCTTACATTAGATTATCCGCATATGATTAATAAGCTTATCAATTTAATTTCTCCAGAATATGTAATGATAGCAGAAATAGAAATATGGCCTACTTTAATATATATGCTTCATAAAAAACTTATACCATTATATATGATTAATGGAAGAATAGGAAAAAAAGAATTAAAAGGATATAAAAATTTTCAATTCTTTTTTAAACCATATTTTAATATGTATACTAAAATTCTAGCTCAAAGCATCATAGATAAAGAAAATATGATCACAATAGGTATGCCTGAATCTCTTATCACAGTTACAGGTAATTTAAAATATGACATGAATTATTATGCTGATGAGAAAAAGATAGATGAGTTGGAAAATACAATACCTGTTAATAAATTTATAATAACTGCCGGAAGTACACATGCCGGAGAAGAAGAGTTAATATTAAAAGCGATTAATTCTCTTGATTTGAAAGATAAAGTATATATAGTTATAGTTCCTAGAGATATTAATAGGGGAGAAGATATACAGAAACAAGCAGAAAAGTTAGGATATGATTTGCCTCTTTATACTGATTATGAAAAGTCTTCAGAAGATGGTATTATTATAAACACTATAGGAGAATTATTGAATTGGTATAAACTTTCAGATTTGGTTATAATGGGCGGTACTTTTATGGGTACTATGGGCGGACATAATATATTAGAAGCTATTTATTTTAAGAAGCCTGTTATAGTTGGAAAATATATGTATAATTTTATTGAAATTTATGAGTATATGAAAGAAGCTGTAGTTACATGTTATGATAAAGACAAATTATCTGATTCTATAAAAGAACTTTATGAAAATGAAGAATTAAGAAATTCACTAGCAGAAAAAGGATATAATTTATTGATACAAAATAATGGTGCTTCCAAAAAAACACTAGATATTATTAATAAATATCAAGGAATAGTTTAAAAT
>NZ_JAWLQI010000089.1:0-9873 GCF_036997785.1 Brachyspira pulli | reverse complement strand
GCCTTCTTTAATACCTTCTTTAATACCTTCTTTAATACCTTCTTTAATACCTTCTTTAATGCCTTCTTCTTTAGCTTTCTTTATATCCAACTCCATACTCTTATTAAAGAAATATGTATCTACTTCTCGTTTTTTATACTTATCCATTACAGGACTATCATTAACAAAAGTACGGCATTTCTTTTCTACTTCCTCAAATATAGTATTTTCTTTCATTAAGATAGACATATCTTCCCCCTTAAAAAATTTTACCCAAGAAATAAATTCTTTATGTATATTATCAAAATTTTTATTAATATCTTTAAAATTGAATTTAGGAAGTTCTATAAAATGTAATTGACAATGATCTGTTAAAATCTTATTATTATTTAATTCTTTTAATATATAACAGCTATGCACTTTATCTTCATCTGTTAGTATAAAGTTTGTAATATTAATACTTACAGTTGGCTTTAATTCATCATAAAAAGAACCTCTATTTAAACTAGAACTATAATTATAAGCCCAATAGTATAAAGCTCTTTTTACAAAATCTTCATTTCCTCTGGATTGTATTTCTATTAAAACAGTTATTCCTTTTTCTGTAGTAGCCTTTATATCAACAATGCTTTCTTTTTCATCATAATTTTCTGCTATGTTAAATGGATTTAATATTTCTATTTTTTGAAAAGTTTCAAAGTCTAAATCTTTAAATACTGCATTAATAAAATTTAAAGCTATATTTTCATTGCCCGCATGCGAAAACAAATAGCGTATAAAATAATCATTAATTCTATTTAAATTTTCAATAGTAACTGGTTCATTTAATATTTGTTTTAATTTATCAAAATCTCTCATAATATTATTATACAAAAAATAATTATAAAAGTAAAGTTTATGAAATTTGTATATTTTTATCAATAAAAAAAGTGCATACATATATAATGCATGCACTTTTTATTTAAACGATTAAAAATTATTGTAGATTCAAAATCTTAAGCATCTCAGCTTCTATCGCTTTAATATCGCCTTTTGCTTCCTGAATAGTTTTTATTTCTGCTCTTCTTTGTTCTAATAATTTTTCCTGACCTTGTTTATCTAAAGTAGCCTTTTTAGCAAAGTACGCATCGCTTATAAGTTTATCAGCTACTCTCAAAGTTCTATCTGACACTATTGCCTTATCTGATGCATTTTCTGCTTTAGACATATCAAAACTTGCATCAGTTTTTAAAGCTCCTTCAGGTACTCCGTCAAGTATACTTCCTTTCCACTCCAATTTTGGCTGATAACTATATGTAATATAATCAAAAACTTCTGCATTCTTTATTTCATTATTATCAATAAATATATCATATGCTTCATTATTAAGAGTATCCAATAAAAACATTTTATTTTTGCCATTTTCTGTGTATATTTTTTGAGTACATCCCAAATCTTGAAAATCTCGATAATTAATAAACTGTCCTGTTTCTGAACCAAAATCTATTTCCAAATTATCTTTTAAAAGTAAAGTATAATGTGCTATACCGCCTCTTCCAGCAGAACTCGTATATTCTCCTGAAAGCATTAATTCTTCTTTGCCGTCATTATTGATATCACATAAGAAGAAAGATACGCTATGCAAAGGATAATACATGTTGCTAGCTACATAAGATGAATATTGTTCTATATCAAAGTTTCCTGAATCTATAAATTTAGAGTCTTTAGTATAATCTTTCAAATCATTTGTAGAAATTGAATTAATTTCAGCAGATTTTACTTTATCTATATCTCCAAGTCTGAAATTATAATTTTTTATTTCTTTAAATGAAGCATATAAATTATCTTTTATAAACTCAGTATTATAATAATGCATATTTACTAATCCTTTCATAGTGCTTTCAATTAAAAATGTATTCTTTTTAAACTCAAGTAAATTAAGGTTATTCCAACCGTCATAACAATAAACGGCATTAATATTGTAGTAATTTTGATAATATTCTAAATAGTCTTGTATATCATCATTAGCTAATCTATTATTTATATAAGTTTTTATATATTTGTTCATTATATTTGTATTGCCTATTTCTTCTGCTATTTCTATTGAAGATAAACGGGCAGTACCTTCTAATTCAATTGAAGTTAAAGAATAATTATTTTCATTGAATAAATCTATATATCCATTATCTTTTACAATGTACTTATAGAAATTATCTTTATAAGCATCAGCAGCTAATTTTTCTGCTCTTAAAGAATTGGGAGCTTCTATTATATAATCAACTAATTTCATTTTATTGCTGTAAGCATTATCATCATCATACTTTTCTATCATCATAGATATATTAGTTCCGCCTGCTTTTTTCCATTCTGTTAAATATTTTTTCTCTTCTTCAAAATAATAAAGCGAATCGCAAGCAAAATGAGATAAGAATAAAGCTAAATAAACATCAGCATCTTTTTTATTTAATTTTAATAATTCTTCTCTTGCTTTTTTTAATGCTAAATTTTGATCAACATATAAATATCCAACAGCATAATAATCTTCAACTTCACTATATATACCCCAGTTACCCCAGCTTATTAAGAATTCCAGATCTAATGCAGCATAATTAACATTTGATATAAACTCTATAGAATATTTTTTTCTTTCATCATCATTTACAAATTTCCTATTAAGAAAATCAAAATTTCTTTTTGCATATTCATTATTTTCTCTTAATTTTTTAAGCTTTTCATCAAATTTGGTTTTATCTGCTCTAACACCTTTATAAACATATTTCATATCAAAGAATTCTTTTTGATTATTTGTTTGTGATGTATTAGTTTGAATATTTTGTGTATTGTTGTTTTGTGATGTTTGATTAGTTTGAGTATTTTGTTCTGATTGATTTGTTTCTTTGTTACCACTGTTTCCGCCGCCGCATGAAATTACAGCAACAACTAAAATAAATGCTGCAATTATAGAAATAACATTTTTCATAATAAACCCTCTGTATGTATTGTTATTTTTCGCATTATAAATTAAAATTATCAAAATTTCAATTGGAAAATATTTGAAAAATAATTTTGATGTATAAGTTAAATAATATAAGTTAAATAATAATTGATAACGAATTATATTAAATCATTATAATTTTTATATAGAAAAAGTTAATAAAAAAATAAAAGGGCTTTAAGTCTATTAAAAAACTCAAAGCCCTTAATATTATGTTAAGTAATAAAAAATTAAATTTCCTCGCCGTTCTCTATTTTTGTAAGCAAGTCAACTCTCCTAGCATGTCTTCCGCCTTCATATTCAGCATCAAGCCATTCTTTTACTATCATCTTAGCTAAATCCACGCCTACTACTCTGGCACCGAAAGCTATTATATTAGAATTATTATGCTGTTTTGAAAGTTTAGCAGAATAAGGCTCACTGCAAACTGCTGCTCTTATACCTTTAACTTTATTAGCTGCAAGTGAAATACCTATACCAGTTCCGCATATCAAAACACCGCATTCACATTCTTTGCTTACAACAGCATCAGCAACCTTTTTTCCGTATACAGGATAATCAACGCTTTCTGTTGTATGTGTACCGTAATCAGTAACTGTGTGTCCTAATTCCTCTAAATATTTTATTATCTCTTTTTTTAATTCAACAGCTGAATGATCGCAACCTATAGCAATTTTCATAGTTTCATTTCCTTTATATATATTTTTTTATAATATTAAAATCAATTTATAATAAACAAAGTAAAATTATTTATAAACTATAAGAGAACTCTAATATAGCATAAGTTTTATTATCTTCACTATCAAACTTTAATAAAACTTTATCATCAATTACAGCTTTCTTTACAACTATAGTATCTCCCAATTCGGCAGGCACTCTGTATTCTATTCTTATTCTTTTATAATAATCATCAACATAGTCTATAGCCATATCAATATATCTTGCATTATTAACATGATTATTATCATCTATAAAATATTTTTTTACTTTGAATCTGTCAACTTCTTTTAAAGCATTATTATCAACCTTTATTTTTCTAGGAAGATAATTCATTTTCTGCTTCTCATCAAATTTTATATTGTTTATAAACTCTGAAGGCACTCTTATCAAATTGCCGTTAGATAAATCAACGAATCCGCCTATAGCATAACAAATAGCAAGTTCATTATAATTTTCATCATATATAACAGTGTTTCTGTATCCGTAAGCCTCATTACATTCATAAACATAAGTGCGTACTATAACTTTATCGCTATACTTTGGAAGTTTGTATATATCAACCTGTCTTGATACTAAAAACATACTCACATTATTTTCATTAAAATATTTTGTAAGTTCAACATCAGCATCTAATTGAAAGAAAGAACAGTCCTGCATCAAATCAAATATAGATGAAGTTTTTAAAAGCCCGTCTTTATCAATTTGGCTTGTACCTACAATAGCTTTCATTTCGTACATAAATATAAACCTTTAATCAATATTATTTTGAAAAATACAACTTATTCATTATAATACTAAAAATATAATTGTCAAAGCCTAATAAAACAAATAAAACTATATATATTAACAAAAAATATAAGTTATTATTAGTATATACCTAAACAACTATATTTTTGTTTTTATATATGGGGCTTTGCCCCATACCCCAGTTCTTTTACGACCGGAGGAAGTACTGTAAGTATTGATATAAAAGAACCAAAACAACTGCATTTTTAAGCTAAAACTAGGGTATTACACCATATTTAATACATATTCTTAAAATATAAAGTTCTAGCAATTGCGTTTTCGCGAAGCGTATCCGAGCCTGTCGAGGATATAGCAACTTTGACGAAGTCCGCAGAGCGTGTGCGGCAAAAAAGTTGATAATAATTATATAATGTACAGTAGTCGGCAAAATGAAATAGTTTCAGTATATAACAAAAAAATATAAGAAATTATTAGTAATAAAATAATTTTATTTCTTTAAAATTAAAAATTAATTAAAAAATATAAAAAATTTCTCTAATATAAACTTATAAAATATTATATTTTTTGACTATAGTATAAGGATTTTTTTAAAAGGTAATATTGTATGAACAACAATTTTAATGAACAAGACAATTACAAAAAAAATTATTATGCTATAATACCGGCAGAAGTAAGGTACGATAAAAGACTAAAGCCTCTTGCCAGATTATTATACGGAGAGATTACAGCTCTTACAAATGATAAAGGCTACTGCTGGGCTACTAATAATTACTTTGCTAATCTTTATTCTATAAGCTCTGCAACCGTATCAAGATATATTTCTCAATTAAAAGAATACGGATACATTACAATTGACTACAAGATAAAAAATAATAATATCGATAAAAGAAAAATCTATTTAAACACAATACAAAACAATAAGGTATTGACTAAATTGACAAGGGAGTATAAACAAAATAATCAAACGGGTATAGGCAAAAAAGTCAAAGATAATAATATAATAAATAATACAATTAATGATATAGATAAGCCTATCTCTGAATTTGATTTGTTTGTAAAGGAACTTACTAAAACATTCAATGAAATTACATGCAATGAAGCTAAATCACTATCTCAAATATATTGCTTCAAGAAAAAAGAGAAACAAGAAGAATTAATGAATATATTTAATAACAGAAAATTCGATTGGAAAGAATGCATCAAATATGCTAAATCAAAAATACAAAATCAAAATAATATCACTACTCTTTGGCTTGATTTTGTAAGTTATTTGAAAGTATATTTAATAAACGGAGATAAAGAAAATTTAATAAAACGTTATTACAGTGAAAAAGAATTAATAGAAAGAGAAAATAAATTAAAAGAAATAAAGCTGATCAAATTACAAAAAGAAAAAGAAGAAAGAGAGAAAATGCTCAAAGAAGAAAAAATATTAGGAATAGAAAATATAACAGAAGATGAAATTATTGATATTATCAAAAATAAATTTAAACATCTTCAAAGAAATTATAATAATTAAAAAAACTATTGTTATTTATTAGATATCATGTTATATTACTATGAACAATATTTTCGGAGTTATAATCAATGTCTAAATTAATAGATAAAAATCTTATTGACTACATAAATGAAGTAGACAGCAGCTTACCTGCTCCGGGAGGCGGAAGCGTAATGGGAGTTGTTGGAGGCTTAGCTTGTGCTTTAGCTGGTATGGTAGTTCATCTTACAGTTAATAAAAAAAAGTTTTCTCTATTAACTAAAGAAGAACAAGACTCTTTCAATGAAGCAGCAGAACAAATAAAAACTATTAAATCAAATTTGATTGCCATAGTAGATAAAGATGCTGAAGGTTTCAATTTGTTTATGGAAGCTATGAAGATGCCTAAAGAAACAGATGAAGAAAAAGAAAAAAGAAAAACAGCTATGTCTAATGCTTCAAAAAATGCAATAGAGATTCCATTCAATGCTTTAAAATATTGTTATGAATTAATTAATCCTTTTAATACAATAATCAAATATGGAAACAGCAATGTTATAAGCGATATTGCCGCTGCTTATATACTTCTATTTGCCTGTGCCAAAGGTTCTTTATTAAATATTAATATTAATATACCTTTGATAGAAGATAATGTTTTTGCCGATTATATAAAAACTAATACTAAAGAATATATAACAGCTATAGAAAACAATTACTTCAATATAGAAAAGCAAATTAATTTATTTAATATATAAATGATTCCAAAAATGATTATGTTCCTTTTTAGTATAATTTAAATAGAATTATGTTATTAAGATTTGTGTTTTTTATACAAAATTCCAATTTTATTTTTTCATATTGATATTTTATTTATATTATGATAATCTTTCATAGACAACAAGGGTTTATAAAATATATATGAGAATAAAAAATATATTAATAGAACGTTTTTTGTTTTATTCTTATATTTTGATGTAATTTGTCTAAATTACTTTAAAATTTTTCGTTTGAAAATGAAAAGCGTTTATGGGTATATTTTTTATAATTTTTTTCTTAAAAATCTCCTTGTCCTTAGATTTTGTTAGTTATATGTATTCTTTAATAGGAGGTTCAAATGAGTATAACAACTAAACATATGATATCCTTAAGTGAAGAGGAAAAGGAAAAAATTAAAGAATTTATTAAAAAGGAAGGAAAATCCAAAAGACTTATCTCCAGAGCAAATATCATACTTGCTTTAGACGATAAAAAAAACACCGGCCTAACTCATACCGATATTGCTAAACAATACAATGTTACTTACCATACAGTAGTAAACATTATTAATGAGTATGTTAAATCCGGTTTAGATGAAACACTGACATACAAAAGAAATCCGAACAGCAATAGAAAAAAGAAACAGGCTAATTAAAAATGAATGACATTTCTATGTGCGGGATACACTACTTTCTGAAATCATCTTCAGAACTCTCGCACATGTAAGAATGTCTGCATCTATATCTTCAAACATATACTCAACATTCTCATACAAATTACTTATCAAATTTATTCCGAAGTTAATGCCTTTATCAATACTGCCTGTCATAGCTAAATCATCTGTAATAACTACTCCATTAAATCCTAAATCTTTTTCTAATATATCAGCATATTTTTTGGACATACTAGCGGTATTTTTATCATCTATATATTTGTTTTTTATATGTGCCACTAAAACAACTTCAGCTCCTGCATCTATACCGCTTTTAAAAGGAATAAACTCATTTGATAATAATTCATTTGTAGTTTTATTTATGCTTGGAAAATCATTATGAGAGTTTACAACGGTATCTCCATGACCCGGAAAATGCTTTAATACGCTTATTATTCCTGCATCTCTTTGTGCTTTCACTGTATTTGAAACCATTTCAGCAACTATATTAACATTTGTTGAAAAACTTCTATTATATAGATAGGAATTTGTATCATTAGGAATATCACATAAAGGGCCTAATATCATATTAATTCCTAAATCCAATAAGAACTTTGATTTTTGATAGGCTATTTTATATGCATATTCTGAACTATTACTGTTGCCTATATTCTTTGGAGATATATTTTTGAGTTTATCAAAATTAATGCGATTAACCTCCCCTCCTTCCTGATCTATAGAAATTAACATATTTGGGTTAACATATTTCCTTAAATCTGATGTAAGTTTCTTTAACTGTTTTTCATCTGTGATATTATAATCAAACAGTATTACTCCCATTATATGATTATCTTTTAATGTTTTAATTGTTTCTTCTGAAAGTACTTTATCCTTTATGCCTACCATCAAAAGAAGTCCTTTCCTTTCTTTATCATTCATTTCTAATACTTTATCTATATAAGATGATAAATCAGGATAAGATTGTTTTAACTCATCTATATAACTTTGTTCTTCCATAACACTAGAAGCACTTTTACATGCATAAACTAATAATAATATCAAAAATAAAGTTAATACTATATTTATAATCTTTCTATTAATTTTAATACTTTTGAACATACTTCCAAATCCGTTTCTTGTAAATTATTTTCTATCATGTTTTTTATATTCTTATTTTTATAATAATTATAGGAAAAAACATTAATTCCATAACTAATTATATTTTTACTGTCATTAATATAATCAGTCATTATAATGCCTTTAAACTTCATATTATTAATGAGAAAATCTCTGTATTTATCAGCATTCTTTATATGCGACATTACTATAATATCCGCATTAGCTTTTATTCCTGCTAAAAATGTTTCTCTATTATCCAATATAGTTTCTGGATTTTTTGTTTTTTCATTTATATATAACTCATCATCATAGTATTTTGGAAAATATTTTAATGCAGTTATTATTCCTGCATCTTTTTGAGCTTTTACAGTTTGATATATAAGTCTTGAAGCGAGTATTTTATCATTTGTAAAGATATTTTCTTTTAAATGTGATTTTTCATTACAATAGGTATTGCATATAGGAGATAATATCATATTAATACCTAAAGATTTTAATTTTAATGCTCTTTCATAAGATATTTTATATGCATATTCTTCGCTTTTTCTCTCGCCTATATAACTAGGATAAACTTTAAACTTCTGATGATAAGCTATATTATAAGTAGATTTATAGTCCTGATCTAATGCTATGAATATTTTCCTATTAATATTTCTTTTAATAGTTTTTATAATATTATAAAGCGTATCAATATCCAAATTATCAATATTTATTATGATTCCTGATATTTTAGTTGTATTTATTATGTTAATTAATTCATTATCATAATTCTTTACAGAGATAAAAGTTAATATTTCTTTAGCATTATCAATATTATTTGTATATGTTTTTGCCTCATTATTAAAATGAGTGATGAATAAAAAAACTAATAAGAAAAATAGTATTATAGTGATTATGATAATATACGGCATTATTTTAATATACAATATTTATAATGATTAATTCGGAATATTTATTATTTTTATTATACAAAAATGGCGAGTTAATAATTCTTATTAATGTCATATACTAATAGTTTTTAATTAACTAAAGCTATTTTGTATTATAAAAAAGATTATACTTATTTTAATAAAAGTTGTGATATTATTGGAAGTTTAATTGACAGAACCCAAAAGCGAACAATTTTTATTTATAATAAAAAATCAAAAAGCATTCACATACTGTAGTATATACCTAAACAAATATATTTTTTCAATTTTGAATTATTTATAAATGTAATTTTTTATTTATTAATAGCATAAAATATTATTAAGTTTTCTTTAAAATATAATATAAAAACTATATTTTGACTAACAATGCAGTCTTTTTGGTTCTTTGTGCCAACAAAAGAACTGGGGGTGTGGGGGCTAGTCCCCACAAATAACCTAAATTTAAAATTGTATTTTTTGACAAAGTTAAAAATTTTCAGTATATACCTAAACAAATATATTTTGTCAATTTTCAAACAGA
>NZ_JAWLQI010000088.1:0-10511 GCF_036997785.1 Brachyspira pulli | reverse complement strand
AATCTACATAATTGAAATAAGGATTAATTTATGAAAAAATACAAACCAGCTACAAAAGAAGAATTAAAAGAATTAGTATTTAATGACGGTATAAAACTTGATTGTGTTGATACAAGTTTTATTACAGATATGAGTTATCTTTTTCATGAAAGTAAAAGAAAAGATTTTGAAGGCATAGAAGATTGGGACGTTTCTAATGTTACAAATATGGATATGATGTTTGCCTATATGGACTATCATACGATGGGAAGATATTCAATGACAGATTTTGATGCTGATTTAAGTAATTGGAATGTATCTAAAGTTAAAAGTATGAATCATATGTTTGCTTATTGTTCTAATTTTGATCAGCCTTTAGATAAGTGGGACACTTCTAATGTTGAAGATATGTCCTTTATGTTTTTGCAAGCTAAAGAGTTTAATCAGCCTTTAAATGATTGGAATGTATCTAAAGTGAAAGATATGAGAGGTATGTTTAAGTTAGCAGAAAGTTTTAATCAGCCTTTGGATAAATGGGATACTTCTAATGTTGAAGATATGTCTTTTATGTTTAATCTGGCAAAAAATTTTAATCAGCCTTTAAATAATTGGAATATTAGTAAAGTTGAAGATTTATCAAATATGTTTAGTTATTGTACATTTTTTAATCAGCCTCTTAATGATTGGGACGTATCTAATGTAAAAAATATGGAAGATTTGTTTAATAGTTGTGAGAATTTTAATCAGCCTTTAGATAAATGGAATGTTTCAAATGTTGAAAATATGTGTAGAATGTTTGATGATTGTAAAAAATTTGATCAGCCTTTAAATAGCTGGAATGTGTCTAATGTAAACTATATGAGCTGTATGTTTTTTTCAGCAGAAAGTTTTAATCAGCCCCTTGATAAATGGAATACAAAGAAAGTAACTAATATAGAGTTTATGTTTAGACATGCAGAAAAGTTTGATCATTATGAATCTTTAGAAAATTGGAATTTGGATAAATTAAAAGATATAACCTTTATTTGTGACGATGAAAATAAATTGCATACAAGACTTAAAGTATATATGCAAGCATTTTATCCTAAGGAAGATTATATAACTATAATAAAAGATAATGTAAAAGAAATATATGAGCTTATTGCAAAAGATAAAAATAGGAGAGTTGTAAGATTAAGAAAAAAGCTTGAAGAAGATTTTTCATCAGAGCTTTAATTCTTTGATTTTATGTATACTAATTCAAATTAATTGTATTAAAAAATTATGAATAAATGGTATTTAAGAAAAGTTTTTAATAATTACGAGCTTTATTGTAATGATGATAATATTTGTGATAAAGCTCCTATATTAGAACTTATTGATATTATAAAAAATAAATATGATGATGTTATATTTGAAGATGATTATTCTAATATTATGTATGGAGAGTATAGTAAGAAAGTAATTATAAATGGAATTGAATTTTCTATAAGTGAAGAATTATATACTTTGGTATTTAGTACTGAAAATACAAATGGAAATCATATTATATTTGAAATATCTGAAATATTAAATGCTCAAATGCAATAATAGACTTGTTTTCTATATTTATCATAAATACAAGTCTATTATTATTTAATTATTTATCTTGAATTTTTAAACTGTCTATTGCAGTGTTTAATTTGCTTTTTAATTCTTTTTTATTTATTTCATTTCTGATTTCATCTTGATACATTTTGTTACTGTTTTTTAAACTTTCTATTTGAGTATGTCCCATTTTAAATATTTGTTCTAATATATTTTTAGCATCTTTGTATCCTTCTTCAAGACGTCTTTTAGCTCCTTCAAGAGAGAAGTCCATTGCCCCAGTAAAGAAATTACCTATATCATTACTTGGAACAACTTCATAAACTTTGCATTTATCAGATTTTTCTATAGCAGCATCTTTATATAAATTTATTGCTATTATCTCATCACAGCCTTCATCATATAGAGGTTTCAAAGGTAAATTATTTCCATTTAATATTTCCATACCGCCGTCTATATAATCAGTGCCTTTTATTTTTTGCCTTCCGAATATTACAGGTATAGCACTTGTAGCCATCATTATTTCTTTTATTTCTTGATGAGTTTTACCGTTTAATTTAAAATATTCAACGTTTATTGTTTTTAAATTTACTGTTGTAGCATATATTGGGTATTTGTATTCGCTTATAATATCTATATTTAAATATTTTTCTATTATTTCTATTAATCCCTCACGGCTGAATATACCGTTTGATGATATAAATGAATTATTCTTATCAATTTTCTTTTTTGATAAAATTTTATCTTCTATTTCATTTGTCCAAATGTATTCGGATATTTCATAATTGTTTTGGGCTATTAAACATGCATTAAGAACACCTACAGAAGTTCCTGCAATAGCTTTAATCATTTTATCTATTTTATATTCTTTTAAAGCTTTCCAAACTCCTATTTGATAGCTTCCAAGTCCGCCGCCGCCGCCTAACACTAATCCTAATTTTTTCATAAATACTCCGTTTTGTATTTTTAAATTTTTGTTAAATATACTCCCCAAAAATCATTTATAAATTCTAAATAATCTTTTTTATTTTTATCAGTAGTTTTCTCTAATTTCTTTGCTATTTTATTTTCGTATGTTTTTATTTTTTTATATTGATCTTCTAATTTTTGTTTAAATTTATATATTTCTTTATTTGAAGAATAAGATTCAAAATATTCATTTAAATATTTTAATGTATTTCCATAATCTTTTTTTATTAAAAATATTTTTGCAATTTCTTTATAACATAAAGGTTTTTCATAATGCTTTATTTCTTTTATGAGAAGTCTGTATAAACATTCTATTTTTAAATTATGAGCTTCTTTATTACTTTGATCTTTTGATAAAATTATACTGCATTCCTGAATAGCTTTTTTATATTTCTTTTCAAGAAAATATTGTTTGGCTAAATCCATTCTTTCTTCTATGCTGATAAAACTATTAACGCTTGGAACATTAATATTTTTTGATGCCATTTTTAATTCATTCATTATTAATATTACTATTTCATAATTACTTATTTCAGCATTATAATTAAAATTACAAACATTAATTCCATAATCATTTATAAGATGAAGTTTTATAGTATCCGGATTTATATTTTTATGACTTTTTCCAAGAGTAAGTATTGAATTTATTATATAATTTTCTTCTTTATTTAATTTTTCTAGCTTTTTGATTCCGCTTAATATTGGTATAATAAATTCAGGTAAATTGTTATTGTACTTAACATTATAAAATATTTTATCTATAAAATTAGGTTTATCAATTAATTTAGAATATATATCTGATATTTTAATTTTATTATTTATATCTATATTAAAATCTAATAGTATTGATTTTATCATATAGATGTGTTCTTTGTTTATAGTTTTTTCATTATCATAAGAAATCTTATGGAATAGATCATTACTTAAAGATATTATTTTTTCTATGCTATCCATATCTTTATATTTTATGCTATCGAATTCAAGCATATTAGTGGAGGCTTTGAATTCTAATAATTGTACTTTTTTTTCCAAAGTTTCTATTCTGTTTGATTCTTCATTTATTTTATTTAATATAAAATTGAATGATTCTCTAATATTGTTACATATAGTTACAAGTTCTTTTTCAATATTTTCTTCTATGTTATTTAATTTATTATTAATATATATCAAGCCTTCATAAGTAATTTTATTTTGTTTAGCTAAGCATTCTATCATTTTTATAGAGGCATTTTTTACTATAGCGTAATTGTAATCAACTTCACCTCTTATTTTTCTATTTTGACCTGTTATAGAGTTAAACATATTACTTAGAAAACCTTGTTTGGCAAGAAATTCAGTTCTTGATTTTCCAGCACTTAAAGATGATACAGCTTCTATAGTTAATTCAGTAAGTTTAGTAGAATTTTTTTCGTATTCTTTTATATTGTTTAATATATATTCTTGTATAATAGATTTATCTTTTTCATTGATATCATTTTCGTAAGGTATAGTCAAATCCATAAATAACTCCTAAATGCTATAAAATAGCACGATATATTATACAATTTATTGATTTTTTTCACAATTATATTTATGTATATAATTATAATTTTAGGGTTTGATTAAATTTTTTAATATGATATAATGTTTCAAAATTTTGTAATAAGGGTTTAAAAAATGAAACTTCATAGTTTAACATTTAAAATACCGCTTATTATGGGACTTTCTATTACATTATCAATTTTTGTAATAACAGTTATAATGTTTTTAATATCATTGAAGTCTGTTGATATAGCGGCTCAAAATGGATTTGAAACTACAGCTGTTGCTTATGAAAGTACAGCTAATCTATGGATAGAACATCAAAAAACAATATTAGATGGTTTTGCTACTAATGCAAATATTATTAATTATTTATTGCAGCCAACTGAAGAAAATTTCAATTTGGCTGAAACTGCTTTGGTTAGTTTTAAAAATTTAAGACCAGCTACATCTCATTTTACACTTTTAAATAAAAATGGAAATGTTTTGATTGATTCAGAAAATGGTGCATTAAAGAATTATAATAATGGAATTGATCCGCATTTTAGTTTTTATAGTGATAATTTGAAAAATAATAAAATGGGTATAGTCAAATCAGAAATTACAGGCGAAGCGGTTTATAAGATGTATACAGATGTGAAAGATGATGATGGAAATATTATAGGTGTTTTATCATCTCATATAGACTGGTCTGACTTTATATATCATTGTATTTCTTTTGCTAAAGTTGGTGAAACTGGAAATATAATGATAGTTGATGAAGATAAAAATATAATTGCTGATAAAGATGAAACTAGAATATTGACTAAACTTGAAAATTTTAAAGATTTTGATGAATTGAGTGCATCAGGTAAATTTATTAATCATTATAAATATAATGGCAAACTTTATATGATGTATTTGAGTCCTATTATTTATCCTCATTGGTATATACTTGTTACTATTGAAGAAGATGAACTTTATAATCCTGTTAAATTTATGTTAACTTTGCCTATATTTATTGGTATAATTTTAACTATTGTGTCTATAATTATAATTTGGTCTTTCTTAAAATATATTCTCTCTCCTATAAATAAGGCAGTAAAAGAGGCTGAAAATATTGCTAATGGAGATTTAACAAGTGTTATATCAGAAAAACATCTAAATAGAAAAGATGAGATAGGGGATATACTAAATAGCTTTACCCAAATAAAGAAAGTTATAAAAGATATAATTAAAGTTGTTAATTCAAATATTTCTCAAACGAAAAGAACAGCTTATAGTTTATATTATTCAAACAAAGATTTATCAGACAGAACACAATCTCAAGCTACAGAGATAGATCAAACTACATCTTTTATGGAAAATATATCATCAGCTATAAAAGAATCAACTACTAATATAAGATCTATAAGCGACAGTATGGTAAATGCCAGAAATGATATATCAAATGCTGGTTCTATTATTAATGATACAGCTAAGAATACTTCTTTAGTTTTTGAGTCTAGTAAGAAAATAGGTGATATTATAAAGATAATTGAAGATATTGCATTTCAAACTAATATACTTGCATTGAATGCTTCTGTAGAGGCGGCTCGTGCCGGAGATCAAGGCAGAGGTTTTGCAGTTGTTGCTTCAGAAGTTAGAAATTTGGCTCAAACTACTTCTGAATCAGCTAAAAATATTACTTCATTAATAGAAGATAGTAATGATAAAATTAAAAGAGCTACAGATTCGGCTAATATGTCTCAGAAACTATTTGCTGATATAGAGAAAAAAATTGATAATACGACTACAATAATGGAAAATATGGTTAATACTATGCATAAGCAGGAAGAAGATGTTAATAGAATAAATACATCTATGCTTAATATAGATTCTAAAACCAAAGAAAACTCTAGTCTTGTAGACTTTATGAAAACTTCTTCTAGTGAATTGGAAAAGCAAACTAATGATTTCTTTAGTGCTATGAGCTTTTTTAAGACAGGTGTATATCGTTTGGAATGGTCTGATAATTATAATACTAATAATGCTCATGTAGATGAACAGCATATGAATCTTATTAACTTTATAAATGATATATATTCTGCTATACATGAGGACGATGTAGAGAGAGTGAAAAATATATTTAATATGACTTTAGATTATACTAAATATCATTTTTCAGATGAAGAGAAATTACAAAAAGAAAATGCCGATAAATATAAAAAAATAAAGGAGCATTTTGAACAGCATAGAAATTTTGAATCTTTAGTTGCGAAAAAAATTGAAGAATTAAATTCTGCAGCTGATTGGAAAAATACAGCTTCTGATATGGCTAATATATTAAGTAAATGGCTTATTCAGCATATAGGTGTTTGGGATAAGGAATTTGTAAAAACAGCTGGTATATACGACCATTAAATTATTTTTTTATGTAAAATATGAAAATTGTTATTTTTATTATGAGTTTTGTTTACATAATTATTAATTTAACAATTTTTATTGTATTAATTTGAATAATAATTAAAAAAATTATTACAAAAATATAAATATTTCTTTATTTAAATAGATTATTTATTATAGTTTATTGATAATAATTACTTTTAAGCTTAATTTATTATATTGAAATTTTTTTTTATTGGTGTTATTATTGATGAATATAGTAGTGATGGGGACAGAATATGAAGATATATAGTTTAAGATTTAAAATACCTGTTTTATTTGTAAGTGCTATAGTATTATCCACTTTTTTAAGTATATGGATAGTATTATTATTAAGCATAAAAGTAATAGATGAAACAGTTGAAAGTGGTTTTGAGTCTACATCTATTTCATATAAAAATTTGATTAATTTATGGCTTAGTGATAATAACAGTTCTATGGAGAATTTTGTTACTTCGGAAGCTTTAATAAATTTTTTACAAAATCAGGATAATCCGGATTTGAGATTGAGAGCAGAAGAAGCATTGAAATATTTTAAAAGTTCAAAGAATTCATTTGTTAATTTTATCTTATTAGATGTTAATGGAAATGCCATAATAGATTCAGAAAATGGAATATTAAATAATGTATCTATGGATAGGAATGATAATGGCTGGAAAAATTTTGTTTCAGGCGGTTATAATTCTGGAGGGGAAGAAAGTATTACAAAATCTGTAGCTACAGGAAATCCTACTTATAGAATATGGAGAGGAGTAAAAGATAATACAGGCAGAGTAATTGGTGTATTATCAGGAAATGTTGATTGGGGCGATTTGATAAATAGATATGTACTTAATGTTACGGTTGGAAAAAGCGGAAAAATATCTATTATTGATAGTAATAAAAAAATATTAGCTCATCCGGATAATAATAAAATATTAACAGTTGCTGATAATTATGCTCCTTATGATGAAGTAATAAAAAACGGCGACGGCATAATGCATTATAAAGATACTGATAAACAAGGTTATTTAATGTCATATTATAATGTAGATGGTACAAATTGGTATATTATAATAAGTATCTTAGAAAGAGAATTATATTCTTCATTAGGTAAAACAGTATTATTTGCTATATTATTTTGTTTAGTAATAATTGCGGTTGTAACTGCTGTTATTGTTGGATTTACTAGAAGATTAACATCTCCATTAAAAGAAGCATTGAGAGTTGCTAACTTGATTTCTTCAGGTGATTTAACTTTTGATATTAATGAGAGATATTTTTCAAGAAAAGATGAAGTAGGTGAGTTGATAAGAAGTTTTGATAATATGAAAAGATCTATAAAAGATATTATCAGTATTGCTAACTCTAATGTAGCTTTGACAAAAAGAACAGCTTATTCTTTATCATATTCTAACAAAGATTTAGCATCAAGAACTTTAAGTCAGGCAGCAGACTTAGAGAAAACAGCTGAGGCTACAGAAGAAATTTCAAGTACGATCAGAAAAACAGCTGATAATGCAGCTATAATTAATGATATGATGATAAATGCTAGAAATGCAGTTGAGGAAGCTGGAAGCATCATTGCTGAAACAGCACAAAATACAAGTCAGGCATTTGAATACAGTCAGAAAATTAGCGGATTGGTAAAATTCATTGAAGATATAGCTTTCCAAACTAATATACTTGCTTTAAATGCATCTGTAGAAGCAGCAAGAGCAGGTAATCAGGGTAGAGGTTTTGCGGTTGTTGCTTCAGAGGTTAGAAATTTGGCTCAGACAACTCAAAGTTCAGTTAATAATATTACTTCATTTATTGCTGAAAGTAATGAGAAAGTAAAAAAAGCAACAGATTCTGCTAATATGTCAAGAACTTTATTTGAAGATATTGAAAATAAAATAGAAGAAACTACAAAAGTTATTGCAGATATGGCTAATACTACTAAAGAACAATTGATAGGTATAGACAGTATTAATTCAGCTATGTCAAATATGGATGCTCAAACTCAGGGAAACAGTTCATTAGTTTCATCTATGCATGAATCTTCTAAAGAATTGGAACAGCAAATGGAAGATTTATTTAATGCTATGAGTTTCTTCAAAATTGGTGCTAGAAAATTAGAATGGTTAGATCAGTATTATACACATAATAAAACTATAGATAGTCAGCACGTACAAATTATTGAGTATGCTAATAAAGTTCATTCTGCTTTATATAATGGTATTAAAGATGATGTTGATGAAGCATTTAAAGGTGCTATTAATTACACAAAATACCATTTTTCAGAAGAACAAAAAATACAAGTTGCTAATAAAGATAAATATCATAAAATTAAAGAACATTTTGAAGAACATAGAAAATTTGAAAAAGCTATTGATGATCAATATAAAGCATTTAAATCCAGCAGTGATTGGCGTCAGGTAGCAATTGATTTTTCCGAGCTTTTAGCTAAACTCTTAATAGAACATATAGGTGTATGGGATAAAGAGTTTGTTAGAATTGCCGGTATACAAGATTCTTAAAATATTTATTTCCAATTAGAACCAAAAGGGGAGCTTTCTATAAGTCTATTGTAGAACAGCTCTCTTATTTTATTTAAAAACTTTTTTGTTTCATCACTTGAATAATCAGCATAAGTCCATTCTAATTCAGTGTATCCTTTTTTCTTTTTATATAATAATGTTAAATCAGCAAATACACCGTCTTTTAAATATATTCTATGTGTGAAATTTTTATTTGTAACTAGAATAAAATTTTCTAAAGTTAATATTGCAGGATCTATATTTATTTTTCTATTTTGTTTATCATCTAAATATTCTTTTTCTATATTATCAGTTATTCTTTTTACATCACTGATATAATCTCTTTCTATCATATTATTAAAAACAATGAATCTTTTATTTAAAGAATCTCCCATTTCATCTTTATAGTATGCAGAATGAGAAAATAAATATTCATCGCTAATAACTTCTATTTCTCCAAAGTTATTAATAAGTTTTTCTAATGCAGAATTATATATATTGATGTCATTGTACATTAAAGCCATAACAAGCACAGCTTTTGATTGTTTTAATACTTTACTCATACTGATATATTACATCATTTTTATTTATTTTTCTATAATCTTTATAATAAAAAAATAATTAATATTTGACTTGATATTGATTCATATTTATAATGTGTATATATAAAAATAAAAAAGGAGTAAAATATATGGCTACACCACATATAGGAGCAAATAAAGGCGATATTGCAGAAACTATACTTTTACCTGGAGATCCTCTTAGAGCTAAATTTATAGCAGAGAATTTTTTAGAGAATGTTACTCAGTATAATTCTATTAGAAATATGTTTGGATTTACAGGAACTTATAAAGGAAAGAAAGTTTCTGTTCAAGGTACAGGTATGGGAATGCCTTCTTGCAGTATTTATTCTTATGAACTTATACATTTCTATGGCTGTAAGAATTTGATACGCATTGGTACTGCTGGAGCTTTGGTAGATAAACTTCATATTGGAGATTTGGTTATAGGAATGGGAGCTTGTACAGATTCTAATTATGCTGCACAGTATGAACTTCCTGGTACTTATGCTCCTATAGCTAGTTATGAATTATTAAGAAAAGCTGTTAATAAAGCTGATGAAATGAAAATAAATTATCATGTTGGTAATATAGTTTCATCTGATGTATTCTATGGTGCTAATAATGCTACTCCTAAATGGGCTGAAATGGGAGTATTAGCTGTTGAGATGGAAGCTGCTGCTTTATATATGAATGCTGCTTATGCAGGAGTTAATGCTCTTTGTATGGTAACAATTTCTGATTCTTTAATTACTGGAGAGGCTACAACTGCAGAACAAAGAGAAAAAACTTTTACTAATATGATGGAAGTTGCTTTGTCTTTAGCTTAAATTTTTAAATTGCTATAAACTAAAAATATTATTTTAATATTTTAAATTTGTTAATTGGGGTTTTATGTTATTACATAAAGCCCTATTTTATTTTCTTAAAATTTTAATTAAAGATAATATTTAATAAATTAGTAATTATACCTAAACAACTATATTTTGTCAAAATTAAAATTATATTTTCT
>NZ_JAWLQI010000087.1:0-10724 GCF_036997785.1 Brachyspira pulli | reverse complement strand
CACTATTTTTTTATAAATAACCGTTATAACAATATATATGTAAATTAGGGGTGGGGGGGCGGGCAGAATAGATAAAAAATATAATAAAAATTAACATTGTTGCTATAGCAATAGATTTTTATAATTTATTATTTTATTATTCAATTAATAAAAATATCTATTAAGGAGCAGTAATGAAAAGAAGAATCATAAAGATAGATGAAGAAAAATGTACAGGCTGCGGTATATGTATACCAGATTGTCCGGAAGGTGCATTACAAATAATAGATGGAAAAGCAAGATTAATTAGTGATTTATTTTGCGACGGACTTGGAGCTTGTATAAAGGCATGTCCTGAAAATGCTATGGAAATAGAAGAAAGAGAAGCTGAAGAATATAATGAAAGTAAAGTTATGGTAAATATAGTAAAAGGCGGATCTAATGTAATAAAAGCACATCTTAAACATTTAAAAGATCATGGAGAAGATAAATTATTTAATGAAGCCATTAACTATTTAAAAGAGAATAATATTGAAATACCAAGTTTAGAAGAAAATAAATTTTGCGGCTGTCCTGGAAGTATGCAAAGAGATTTAAGAAATAAACAGCATAATGAAAATAATAATGCTAATATTCAAATGAATTCAGAACTTAGGAACTGGCCTATACAATTAAAATTGATTAATCCTAATGCAAATTACTTTGATAATGCCGATTTGCTTGTAGCAGCTGATTGTATACCATTTTCATATCCTAATTTTCATTCGAGATTTTTAAAAGATAAAACACTTATAATGTTTTGTCCTAAATTGGATATGGATATTGATAGTTATATAGAAAAATTGGCAAATATATTTACTAATAAAAAAATAAATTCCATATCTATAGTAAGAATGGAAGTTCCTTGCTGCGGCGGTGTAGAAATGGTTGTAAGAAAGGCATTAGAAATAGCTCAAAAAAATATCATAATTAAAGAATATACTATTTCAATAGACGGTAACATCATTTAATTATTTTTTTCTGTTTTTTATAATTCTTATACATGAGGTTTTTCCCATGTATAAGAGAATATCAATAAATATATCAAATTATATAATAAAAAATTCAATTTTGTTGCTATGGCAACGGATTTTTATTCTATCCTGTTAGATAATACAAACAAAAATAAAATTATAAAGGAAAATTAAATTAATGGAAAAATTTATTAATAATATAGATTATAAAAAAGTTATTAAATTGAATGACTTATCAGAAATAAAAAATAATTCAATATCAGCATTATCATTAGTTGATAGAAAAAGCTTAGTAATGAAAATAATATCTGTAGATAAAGATATGGAAATACCAACTCATGAAAGCACAGGTGATGTTTTAGTGAATGTTATAGAAGGAAAAGCAGAAATAATTATAGAAAATGATAAATTCTCTGTTTCAAATAGTGAATCTATATTTATACCTGCAAATGCAAAACATTCCTTAAAAGCAATAGAAGCATTCAAAGTGCTAGTTATACAAGTAAAATCAGAATAACCCTATAGATAAATTCATAACTTTGGCATAGGAAATTTATAATTTATTATGCCATTCTTTTATTCGGTAAAAAATATTTATTAAATATAGTTTAAATTTAATAAAAATAATATATTATTAGAGTCATATTATTTTACATAGGAAATAAGATTATGGGAAAAGTTAAAAGCGTTTTTACAATGGCAACCTTATATTTAATTAGAAATTTACTTAATTTCTCATCAAGACTGCTTCCTGTCTTTATCATAATTATAGCATTACTAAAAGTATCAAAAGTTTTAATGACTTTAAGCTGGTATGCAGTAATAGCTATTTTGTTATTGGAAGTAATACTTGTAATAGGTGCCTTATCATTTGATTCGTTATTTTTCAAAAACAAACAAAATAATAAAAACACTAACAATGAAAACTCTAATAATGAAGAAGCAAATAAAAGTTCTGAAATTGCAGTAAAAAGTAATGCATTTTCTGTATTAAATATATCAGTAGCATTCTTTGCTTTTTTGGGAATAATATTTGTAATATTAAAATTATTTAAAGCAGTTACTTGGAGTTGGGTATGGGTATTATCTCCTTTATGGTTATCAACAGCATTGGTAGTATTTATACTTTTAATATGTTTGATAATATTTATAGTATCTGCATTAAATAAAAACAAAAAAATAGAAAATAAAGATAATACAGAAAATACTTCTGTTGATAATACTTCTATTGAAAATAATGACACTTCTAGTGAAAATACTAATGAAAGTACAGCAAATAACACAGAAACTTATAATGAAGCAAACAATCTAAATCAAAATAATACAGACAACAATAATAATTAATTTTTAAGGGAATATATAATTTATGGAAAACATTTTATTGAATATCGTATTTACAGCGGCAGGAATACTTCTTTTATATCTCGGTGGTACATATATTGTAGATGGTAGTGTAATGGTAGCTAATAAATTAAAAATACCTCCTATAGTTATAGGACTTACTGTAGTAGCTATGGGCACATCAATGCCGGAACTTTTCGTAAGTTTATTCGGTGCTTTAAGAGGTGAAAGTGCAATTGCAGTTGGTAATGTTATAGGAAGTAATATATTTAATATAGTATTTGTACTTGGTGTTTCAGCTTTATTTATGAATATGGCGGCAGGTAAAAAATCATATTATGTTTCTATGGTGTCTATGTTTATAATGTATGCAGCTTTATGTATAATGCTTTTTAACATGGAAACAAAGACATTAAGCGGTGATAAAATATCAATAATTGAAGGTATCATACTTATAATCTTATTATGCATATACGTTTACTATCTATATAGTGTAATATCAAAAGACAAAGATGAAATGGCTTCATTTGAAAAGGAAGTTTCATCATCAACAAAAACAACATCTATAGCAAGAGCAATATTTAAAATAATAGTTGCCATAATTGCATTAGCATTTGGTTCTGATATATTTATTAAAGGTGTTACAGGAATATTTAGAAATTTCTTAAGCGAACATATAATAGGATTCATAGTTGTAGCAGTTGGAACAAGCATTCCAGAACTTGTTACAAGTGTTATAGCAGCAATGAAAAAAGAGGCAGATATATCTATTGGAAATATAGTAGGAAGCAATATATTTAATGTGGGCGGTGTTCTTGGTATATCTTCTGTAGCTTCATTCAAATACGGCGGAATCATACTTAGTAAAACCCAAGATTATTTAATGGACTTTTCTATTATGGTATTTGCAGGAGTTTTATTATTGTTATTTACTATGAAGGGAAAAACTTTAGGAAAAGTAAAAGGAATAATATTCTTAGTTATATATTTAATTTATGTAGCATATTTATTAAAAACTACTTCTGTATAATAAAATAATTATTTTCATTTAAAACAATTATTAAAATTTATCGTATAGTTTACATTTATATTTAATAATTGTTTTATTATGAAAACATTTTTAGGAAACATTATGAAAAAATTATTAATATTGCTTTCTTTCATTTTTGTAATATCCTGCGGTAAAAAAATAGATTGGGAAACTGATTTTGATGCTGCAATAGAAAAATCGAAATTAGAAAACAAGCCTATAATGATGGATGTTTATACAGATTGGTGCGGTGCTTGTAAAGAAATGAATAAAAAAACATTTGTTAATAAAGACATTGTAAATTACAGTACTAATTTTATAACTTTAAAATATAATCCTGAAAAATCAAGCAATGGTGATGAAATACTAAAAAAATATAATATATTAGGTTTTCCTACCATACTATTTTTAAATAGTGATAAATTTGTTATAAGAAAAATACTAGGATATATTGAAAGTGATGAGCTTATGGAAGAAATGAAAGGCATTAAAGAAAAAGAAGAAAGAATAAAAAATGCCTTTAAAGATGATACAGCTACAATAGATAAATTAGATGTATATATAGATTCTGGATATTCTAAAGAAGCCTCAGAAATGTATACTATTTTAAGTAAAGAAAATAAAATACCTCAAGATTCTGTTGCTCAATATATGTCAAAAATAGCAATTATGTTATTAGATGATAATGATTATACAAATGGCATGAGATATTTAAATGAAATAATTGACAAATATAGCGATCATAAAGAGGCTTATATTGCTCATTATTATAAAGCTCTTGATATGATAATAAATGATGGAAAAACTAATGAGGGAATAAAATATATAGAAGGTTTAACTAATAAAGTTCCTGATGATATAAAAGAACAATATTTAAGTTTAATAGACTATTTTGAGTTAAATTAATAATATAATTTCAAATAACGGAGGGAAAAATATGAATAAGAATATATTAATAAGTTTACTTATATTAGTATTTGCTAGTTCATGTAATAATGTGGAAAGTGCTGAAATCAAATGGGAAAAAGATTTAGCAACTGCAATGAAAAAAGCTAAAGATAAAAATCTTCCTATAATGATTGATGTTTATACTGATTGGTGTACTTGGTGTAAGGAATTAGATAAGAACACATATTCACATAAAGAAGTTATAGACATGGCAAAAAAAATGGTTGCGGTAAAATTAAATCCTGAAACTTCAAAAGAAGGTGCAGAAGTAGCACAAAAATACGGAGTTCAAGGGTTTCCTACTATATTATTTATTAATGCTGACGGATTAATATTAGAGAATATAGGCGGATATGTTGAAGGTGAAAAATTTGTTCCTTATATGAAAAATGCTATAGAAAAACTTGATAAAATTAATACTGTATTGGCTAGCAAAGAACCTAGTTTAGAAAAATTAGATTTATATTTAGAATCAGGCAATGAGGAAGAATCTAAAAAAATATATGATGCTTTAATGGCTAAAAAGGCTATATCAAAAGAAGCAATGCCAAAGTATTTATTAGGTTTCGGTCTTATAAGAGCTCAACGCAGAGATTATGAAAAGGCAAATGAATATTTCGATAATATAATAAAAAATTATCCTAAATCTGAAGAAGTTTATGTAGCACATTATTATAAAGTTGTTATTATGGCTTTAGCAGGTGAAAAAGATGAACCAAAAAAATATTTAGAAAAATTATTAGATGATCCTAAAGTTCCGGAAAACATGAAAGTACAATATGAGAGTTTATTATCATATATAAATGAAAAGAATTAATATTTATTGATTTATATAACTTTTATAAAGAGATGTTTTTATAAGCATCTCTTTTTTATATATGCTGAAAATTTTATAGTTTGTCATTTTTTTATTCAACTTTTTCCCGCCGCACACGCTCTGCGGACTTCGTCAAAGAACCTATATCCTCGATAAACTCGGATACGCTTCGCGAAAGTGCAAGTATAAAATTAGTACTAAATCATACTAAAATTGTCTTACATGTAAAATAATTTATTAAATTAAAGCCAAAATGTAGCCTTTTTGCTTCTTTGTGGCAACAAAAGAAGTGGGGTCTGGGGCAAAGCCCCAGATATAAAAGCAAAAATGTAAATTTATTTTTGACAAAATATAGTTGTTTAGGTATATACTGAAAATTTTTAACTTTGTCAACTACTAGCCGTAGGGTCAACCCGCACGGTATTACTTATTATTAACGAATGTCCTTTATACGTGACCGAAGGAAGCACTGTAAAGTGTGCGGCTGATTACTTATTATTGTACAAAATTAATAATCTATCTTACATATTTAACCAATATGGAATAATATTTTATTTTATAAAAAATCTAATTTACATTCATAAATAATTCAAAATTGACAAAATATAGTTGTTTAGGTATATACTCCACTTTAAAAAAGAATTAATTATAATATAATAAAATTAGAATAAATAAAGTTGTTATTTAATTAAATTAAAAATAGGAAAACAATATGGTTAGTATAATAATACCTGTTTATAATGTTTCAAAATATTTAAGAGCTTGTTTAGATAGTGTAATTAATCAAACGTATAAAGATTTAGAGATAATATGCATTAATGACGGATCTACAGATGATTCATTAGAAATATTAAAAGAATATTCAAATAAAGATAATAGAATAATAATAATAGATAAAAAAAATGCCGGAGTATCTGCTGCCAGAAATGATGGCATAGAAAAATCAAGCGGTGAATATTTATTTTTTATGGATAGTGATGATTATATAGACAATGATTTTATAGAAGTATTTTATAATAATGCTAAAAAAAATAATAGTGATTTGGTAGTATTAAGTACATTTTGGAATTTAGATAAAAGAGTAAATAAAGATTACCATTCAGCACTTCCTACTTGGTCAATGTTTATAAGAAAATCTATATTGGATACTTATAAATATTTAAGATATCCTATTAATTTACATCCTGGTGAAGATGGAATATTCTCTCATGAACTTTTAATGTATACTAAAAATGTAAGTTTTGAATATAATACAAATTATCATTATGTAAAAAGGGCAGGTCAATCTACTGAAAATTCAATAAAAAATATAAAAAAATTATCTGACGATATAAAAAAATATTTGGAAATATTGGAAGAATTTTATACTAAATATAATTTTTGGGAAACTAAATCATTATCTTTTGCCAAATATATAGAGGGAGAGGCATTTTTAGCCTTCAGAACAAAGAATTTTACTATTGATGATGAGAGAAAGGTTTTTAGCACTATAAAAAATACTTTAAATAAAGTAGCAAAATATATAAACAAAGAAGATTATAATAAATATTTTTCTAAAGAATTTATAGTTTTAATAGAATCAAACACAATAAAAGAATACTACAGTAAAATAAAATATAAATATAATTATATAAGAGCATCAATATTCAATAAAGATATATCGATACGCTATAAAGAAAACAGATATAAACACTATAAAAATGATAATTCATAATTTAAACTATTTACAATTGAATTAATTCTTATATAATTTAATAAACAGTTTTTATAAAGGTTAATACTATGAGTAAAGTAGTTGTAATAAAATGTGAAAATTATAATTTGGAAGAAGTAAAAAATTCTATAAATAAGGCTATAGATTTACTTGGCGGAATAGATTCTTTTGTTAAAGAAAATAATAAAGTGTTATTAAAACTCAATTTACTTGCTGCAGAAAGTGCAGATAGATCTGTAACAACTCACCCAGTAATATTTGAGGCAGTGGTTTCTATACTTCAAGAGAAAAATGCAAAAGTTTCTTATGGTGATTCTCCTGGAGTAGGAAAAGGAAATAATGTAGCTTTAAAAGCTGGAATAGATGAAGTTGCAAACAGACTTAATGTTTCGTATGCGGATTTTGAAGAACCGGTTGGCGTTTCTTATGAAAACGGCATACAAGAAAAAAGTTTCACAATAGCAAAACCAATACAGGAAGCTGATGTTATAATAAGTTTGCCGAAATTAAAATCGCATGCTCTTACAACTATGACTGGAGCTGTGAAAAATCAATTTGGATGCATACCGGGTTTTAGAAAGGCTGAATACCATTTAAAACTTCCAGATTTTGAAGATTTTTCAACTATGCTTCTTGATTTGAATAAATTAGTAAATCCTAAACTTTATATAATGGATGCTATTTTAGCTATGGAAGGAAACGGCCCAAGAAATGGAAGTCCAAGAAAAATAAATGCTATAATAGTATCAAATGATGCTGTTGCTTTAGATTATATTGCTTCTCAGATAATATCATTTGACTATAATACCATACCTACTTTAAAAATGGGTTTTAAACATGGATTTTCAAATAAAGATGATATAGAAGTATTAGGCGATGGAATAGAAAGCGTAAAAGTAACAGACTTTAAAAAGCCTCATAAAGGTGTAGGAATAGGAAGGAGTTTAATGAAATTAAGTAAATTCCCAATAATAAAAAGATTATTCGCTACTATTATACCTAAACCTGTTATAGATAAAAGTAAATGTGTAAAATGCGGAGTATGTGTAAAGGTATGTCCTGTAACACCATTAGCACTCAATTTTGATAAGAAAGGAAAAAATTATCCGCCAGAATATTATTATAAAAATTGTATATCATGCTATTGCTGTCAGGAATTATGTCCTCATAAAGCCATAACATTAAAAAGAAAATTTTAAAATATACTAAAAATTTTAGAGTTTGTCAACTACTAGCCGTAGTGGCAACCCGCACAGTATCGCTTATTCTTAACGAATGTCCTTTATACGTGCGGCTGATTACTCATTATTATACAAAATCAATAAATCTATATTACTTGTAAAACATATTTCTTAATATTAGATAATCTTTTATTTTATAAAAAATTATAATTTACATCTATAAAAAGGTGAAAATTGACAAAATATAGTTGTTTAGGTATATACTAAAAATTTTTAAGTTTGTCAATTTTTATATTGTGCTTTTGGCGAAGCCCACCGCACACTATACCTACACCTACGGTGAACTTCGTTAGGTACTTACTTCAGTTGTAAAAGAAGTGAGGTGGCGTAAGTGCACTGTGTACTTCGTAAGAGCAAAGCCCGGCAAATATTTTAAATTTAAAAAAATATTTTTGACAAAATATAATTGTTTAGGTATATACAAATTTGTATTTCATCTTAATAATTAACATTATTATTTTTTAAAAACTCTATTGCAGGTTCTATATTTTCATGTGCTAATTCTTTCATATTATCTATAATCGCATTTATCTCATATTCATCATTATTTGTTAAAGCCATTTTGTATGATTTATTAAAATATTCTAATGCTTCACTATTTAATTTATTATAATTTTCTATATTGTTTTTTTCTTTTAAAGCCAATCTTGATTTTACTTCTCCTATATTATTATAAGGAAGGGCAAGTTTAGAATTTATTTCTAATGCTTTATAAAAATTTTCTAATGCCTTGTCATATTCTTTTAATTTTACATAACAGCTTCCCAAATTATTAAAAGCATAATCATGTTCTTTATTTAATTTTATAGTCATTTTATAATCTCTAAAAGATTCATCATAATTTTTCAATGCCTCATTTGCAATGCCTCTATTATAATATGCTTCATCATAATTAGGATTTAATTCTATAACTTTATCAAAATCTTTAATAGCTTCTTCATACAAAGATAAATCAAGTTCCGCATTTCCTTTATTATTATATATTTCATAATTATCATGTTCTAATTCTATAGCCTTATTATAATCATTAATAGCATCTTGTATTAATCCGGCATTATGTTTGGCAATGGCTCTCTTATAATAACATTCATTTCCAAGTTCTATAGCATTACTATAATTTTCTATGGCCTCTGTATAATTTTCTGATATTTCATTTAAAGCAGCTTTTAAATAATATAAATAAGCCCTATCAGAATCATACTCTATATTAAATAAAGCTTCGTCAAAGTCATTCATTGCCTCATCATACAAATTCAAATTTATTTTTGATAAAGCTCTTTCATAATAAGCATCTATATATCTATCATCTAATTCTAAAGTTTTATTATAATCCTCAATAGCTTCTTCATAATGTTCTAAACCAGATTTTGCATTTCCTCTATAAAAATATGCATCAGTATAATCAGGATTAAGTTCTAAAAATATATCAAAATTATTAATAGCTTCTTTATATCTTTCTAATTCTAAATAACAAATACCTAAACCATAATAAACAAATATATTATCCGAATCAATAATATTATTAAAGTCTTTAATTGCTTCTTCAAATAAATCTAAATTCTGTTTGCATAAAGCTCTATTATAAACTGCTTCTTTGTCATTAGGATTTAATTCCAATACTCTATCATAATCTTTTATAGCTTTATTATATTCTTCTATCTTACAGTATGATAAAGCTCTATTATAATAAGCGTCAATATCATTTTTATTTAATTCTATAACTTTACTATAATCATAAATAGCATTTTCAAACATATTCAAGCTAGAATAAGTTAAAGCCCTATCATAATATATATAACTTTCATTAGGCAAAGCATCTGCCGCAATACTAAAATCTTTTATAGCTTCATCAAATAAAGTCAAATGAAATTTAGATAAACCTCTGTAATAATAATATATATAATCAATTTCATCATATTCTATCAATAATGTATTGAAATCATCAATTGCTTCTTTATGTTTATTTATTTTAGCATAGGATAAAGCTCTAATGTAATAAGCATTTTTTAAATTAGGATTTAATTCTAAAACTTTATTAAAATCTTTTATTGCTTCTTCATATAATTCTAATCTATATTTAGAAATACCTCTGCCATAGTATGCATCAGAATATTTATCATCAAGCTCTAAAGTTTTATCAAAATATTTTATGGATTCTTCATACATTTTCAAATTGCCTTTAGATGCCCCTATATTACAATGAGTACTAACTAAAAGATTATGAATTTGCTCTGTATCTTCAGCATTTGTTTCATCACTATAAATAATAAATTCATCATCAGAATAAAAAACTAAATCTTTATTATAAATATCAATTATCTTTTCTAAATTAAAAATAGCTTCTTCATATCTTTTTTCTTGAAAGGCATTCTTTCCTAATTCAAATAATTGCTGTATTTCTTTTTTTATCATTTATTTATCCTGAGTATAAATTTATAATTTTCATATTAGAATATACCTAAACAACTATATTTTGTCAATTTTCAAACAGATGAAAGTTCTCTGCTAATACTATTGATAATTCACGTTTCCATTTATTGCTTTTCTTTCTAAGAAAATTTAAAAGACTGTTGCAAAAACTTTGATAGCTTTCATGATAACGGTTATATAAAATTTTCTTCTTCATTAATTTCCAAAGCCG
>NZ_JAWLQI010000086.1:0-11014 GCF_036997785.1 Brachyspira pulli | reverse complement strand
GTGCGGGTTGGTGTTGGTCTGGGTTGGCTTGTCTTGGCTTGGCTTGGCTTGGCTTGGCTTGGCTTGGCACCTAAGCATAGATTAAATTCTAAAAAGTAGCACATATCATAATTTTATATTATTATGAATTATTTTCAAGAATTTATTAAAATTTTATAATAAAAATACATATATTATACTTACTTTACATACTTTATTATTATAATTTATTTTCTATATTCTCAATAATAAAAAATTAAATTTATTTATTATTTTTTAACATAAACAATCATAAAAATATAATTTTTTACATAATATGCCTTGACATCATATTTTTGTATAGTATAATAACAAATACTGCATGCAAATATAAAGAGGTATAAATATGACTGAATTAACAGATAAACAAAGAGATATTTTTAATTTTTTACAAAGATTCACCAATGAAAATGGATATCCTCCAACTGTTAAAGAAATTATGGTTCATTTCAATTTCGCTTCTCCTACTGCAGTTACAACACATTTAACAGCTTTGGAAAAAAAAGGATATGTAAAAAAGACTGGCAAAAGAGCCAGAGGTAGTGTGCCTATAGACACTAATAATAAAGGTAATCATAATCTGGTAAAAATACCATTACTTGCAAATGAAGTTAAAGCAGGTCTTTTAATGGATGTGGCTGATGAAACTGTTGAAGAAACTTATTCGCTTCCAAAATCTATAGCACAAGATGAAAGTAATTTCCTTATGAAAGTTACTGGAGATTCTATGATAAATGCTCATATAAAAGAAGGAGATATGGTTATAGTTCACCCTTCCAATGAAGCTGATAATGGCGATATAGTAGTAGCAAAAATAGATGATAACGGCAATGAAGAAATAACTATAAAAAGATTCTTTAGAGAAAAAGATTGTGTAAAACTTATTCCTGAAAACAATGATTATCCGCCTATAATAAAAGAAAGTGTTTCTATAGTAGGTAAAGTTGTTGGACTTATAAGGTTAAGAGTATGACACATATACTATAAAAAAAGAGGGTTCTTTAATAAGACCCTCTTTTTATTTTTATCATTTTTAATTATTAATTATCTGTAATTTGTAAATTGCAAAGGTATTGGATAATCTTTTCCTTTAAGCATTGTTATAACAGATTGTAAATCATCTTTCTTAGCACCTGATACTCTGATTTGTTCATCTTGTATGCTTGCTTGTACTTTCAATTTCATGTCTTTAATATCTTTAACTATTTGTTTAGCTAAATCTTTATCTATACCATGAACTATTTCATTAATCTCTCTAACTGCATCGCCTGCTGCTTTTTCTTTTTTCTTCTCTCTCAAGCATTTTTGATTTAAGCCTCTTTTAATAAACTTTTGAAACAAAATATCTTTTACTTGATTAAGAACGAAATCTGCAGGAGCAACTACAGTTATTGTCTTTTCTCCCTTATTTAATTCTATTTGAATATTTTGACCTTTAAAATCAAATCTATTATCTATTTCCTTAGTAGCAACATTTACACAGTCATCAATAACCTGCATATCTACTTCAGAAACTATATCGAAACTTGGATCTTTTGGCATAATTCATACTCCTTATGTCTAATATTTTTTATTATAATTTTCTTTATTATTCTTTATTACTTAATAACTTTTTATAAAGTTCCACATACTCTAAAGCTGATTTATGAAGTGAATAATCTTTATTCATAGCATTTACAATTAATTTTTCCCAAACATCTTTTTTATTATAGTATAAATCGAAAGCTAAATCCATAGAAGAAACAAAACTCTTTATACAATAATCATCAAATGTAAAACCTGTGGCATCGTTTTCATTAGTACTATAATTTATAACTGTATCTTTAAGACCTCCGACTGCATGTACAATAGGAATACTTCCATACTTCATACTATATATTTGATTAAGTCCGCAAGGTTCAAATCTGCTAGGCATTAAATAAATATCTGATCCTGCTGTTAATCTATGTGCTAAAGATTCGTCAAAAGTAAACAATACCTTTATATTTTTTGCTCTATTTGCTCTGTCAATAAAATCTTCTTCAAAATCCTTAAAGAAATTATTTTTACTGAATAAGAAAATAAAATTAGCATTATAAGTTGAAAGCTCAAAGAAAGATTGATATATCAAATCAAGTCCTTTTTGAGGATCAAATCTTGAAATCATAGTTACAAGAGGACATGATTTATTTTCAAATTGAAATTCTTCATACAATGAATTTCTTATTAATTCTTTATTTTTTATACTGCTAACATCATAATTATTTTTTATATATTTATCTGTTCTAGGGTCCCAAGAATCATCATGAACCCCATTAAGAACGCCATACAATTTATCTGATATATCGGAAAGCAAAACATTCATTCCGCATCCGAATTCTTCTCCCTGTATCTCTTTTGCATAAGAAGGACTAACAGTTGTAACTATATCAGAAAGCACAATTCCTGCTTTTATAAAACTAACATGTCCGTAAAATTCTAATCTGCTATTAACAAAAAATTTCCAAGATACATTAAGAAGTGTATAAATATCAACTGAAAAATTTCCTTGATATGCTAAATTGTGAATGGTAAACATTACTTTCAAATCTTTTAATGATTCTTCATTATTAAATACTTCTTTTACATAAAGTGCTACTAAAGCTGTTTGCCAATCATGTATATGTACTATATCCAATTTGAAATCTTCTTCATCATACAAATACATTATCAATTGTACAACTGCTTTAGAAAAAACTATAAATCTTTCAGCATTATCCTCATAATCAATACCATTCTCAGAATAAAGACCATCTCTTTTAAACAATTTATCCTGCTTTACAAAATACACTGTAATATTGTCATTATCAGGATATTTAATTTTTGCATACTCTACTTTAATGGTCTTTTTATCAATCTCAATTTTACCCTCAGCAAATACATCATCATCTGTTATAAGATTATAATTTTGTTTATATAATGGAACAACTAAAGAAGCATTGATTTTAGAAGAACCCATTTCAATAGAATCCAATGCTAAAGGCAAACTTCCTGCAATATCACCTAGCCCACCTGTTTTAGAAAATGGATAGGCTTCACTTGCTACCATAAATATATTCATAATTTACTTCCATCGATAAATGTTTTACTATACTATAGTTATATATCTTTTAGGCTTAAAAATCAAGCTATTTATTTATATAATAATGATATATAATATTTTACTATAAAATTTAAACGATAGTTTTATTATTTATAATAAAAATTAAATGGGATAAAAATCATGAAACTTTTTAAAGAACTAATAAAAGACTATAAAGTATCAAAAGAAAAACAATTAACAAAAGAATGTTTAAATACAGAAATTAATGGAATAGCATATAATTCAAAATTAATAAAAGAGAATTATTTATTTGTAGCCATAAAAGGTTTGAAAGATGATGGCCATAAATATATAGAAAGTGCTATTCAAAATAAAGCAAGCATTATAATATATGATAATACCGCAGATAAAGATTTTATAAAAGGATTGCAGGATAAATATGAGAATGTATATTTTGTAGCAGCAAAAAATCCTAGAGAATGTTTAGCTTATGTTTCTGCAAAATTTTATGATGAACCTACTAAAAAAATCAATACAATAGGAATAACTGGAACTAATGGAAAAACAACCACAACATACCTATTAAAATCAGTATTAGAAGCAAATAAAAACAAAACTACTTTAATCGGTACTATAAAAAATATGATAGGAGATACTGAAATTAAAACTAATTTAACAACTCCTGAATCTATTGATTTAGAAAGCATATTTGATGAATCATTAAAGGAAAATGTTTCTCATATTGTAATGGAATCATCATCTCAAGCATTAGATATGAATAGATGCGATTATATAAATTATGATACTGCAATTTTTACTAACATAACAGAAGATCATCTTGATTATCATGGTGATATGAAAACTTATTTAAAAGCAAAACTAAAATTGTTTACATTATTAAAAGAAAGCAGCAAAAAGAAAAAATTAGCAATTATAAATATAGATACTGATAACTTCAAAGAAATATCTAATTATATAACAAAATTAGATTTAAAAATGGTAACTTACGGACTTAATGAAAAAGCTGATTATTATGGAAAAATAATTTCTTTAACATCAAAATCTACAGAATTTGAATTCTATGCAAAAGGTAAATTTATATCAAAAGTTAAACTATCAATGCTTGGACAATTTAATATATTAAATTCATTATCTGTTTTAGCTTATGTTTGTGAATATAAATTAGATATAGAAGAATCAATAAAAGCTATGAGAGAAGTGCAAGTATCTGGAAGATTTGAAATAGTAACAAAAGAAAAACACCCATTTATAGTGGCTGTTGATTATTCACATACACCTGATAGTTTAGAAAATATACTTATAGAAGCTAGAAAATTAAATCCGAATAAAGTAATAGTTGTATTTGGATGCGGCGGTGACAGAGATAGAAAAAAACGTCCTATTATGGCATCCATTGCAGAAAAATACTCAAATATTTCAATACTTACCACTGATAATCAAAGAACAGAAGATATCAATCAAATAATGTCTGATATAGAAGCTGGTTTCAAAAATAATAATTACAAAAAAATAATTGATAGAAAAGAAGCTATATTTGAAGCTATAAGAGAAGCAGGAGTAAATGATATAGTTATAATAGCTGGAAAAGGACATGAGAATTATCAAATATTCCCAGATAAAACTATACATTTTGATGACAGAGAAGTTGCAAGAGAAGCATTAAAAGAATATTATCCTAAAATATAATTTATCATTAATGCAAATAAAATGGGTAAACTTAATTTATAAGCTTACCCATTTTTTATATAAAAAATATTTAATTACATTCCAAATAAACCAAGTATAGAAACTAATAAATAGTCAGTAACAAGTATTATCATAAAACTATATACAACGCTTGTAGTAGTTGCTTTACCAACACCCTCAGCACCTCCGGAAGTTTTAAATCCATAGAAACAAGATATAAGCATAACTTCAGCACCAAATATAGTAGACTTTATCAAACTTCCTATAAAGTCCCCCAATGTTATAACGGAAATAGCACTATTAAAATAATGTACAGGATCGCTATGCAAAACGAAAACTGTAACAATAGCACCTCCTAAAACCCCTATAACGTCTGCAGAAACTGTAAGCATAGGCAAAGATATAACAGCTGCCCAAAAACGAGGAACAGCAACATATTCTATTGGATTGGTATATAAAGTTTTTAAAGCATCTAACTGTTCACTTACCTGCATAGTACCTATTTCAGCAGTAACAGAACTTCCAACCCTTCCTGCAAATATCAAAGCAAGAAGCATAGGAGATAACTCTTTTACCATAGCTTTACCAACCATAGAACCTACAAACTGAGATATACCTTTCAATACACTATCTAATACAACAGCTATTTGTAAAGACATAACCATACCAGTACAAAGTACAGTAACAGCAGCAACTACAAAAGAATCAACACCCATTCTAACCATCTGTTCTCTCAATAATTTGAAAGAAAAAGTAGGTCTAAATGTATATTTAAATACTTCCAAGAATAGTGTAGCAAAATCACCTAAAGTTGCAAGAAAATAGGTTACTTTATTTTTTATTCCCTTTCTTAATTCAAACTTAACATCAAATAATTCCATAAAAAACCTCTAAACTCAAGCCCCATTATTATTATAAATATTTTCAAATCTAGTTTGATCTGCTATAAAATGGAGAGGCAATCCATCATGTATAGCACCATTCCTATGTTTTGCAAGTATTACTTCTACTTGATTAGTCTTTTCATCTATAACTTCATCTTCCTTTCCCTCTTTATTGGACTTTTGTCTATGCAAAAACATTACTATATCAGCATCTTGTTCTATAGAACCAGACTCCCTAAGGTCTGAAAGTCTAGGTTTATCCTGTCTTTGTTCAACAGCCCTTGATAACTGTGCCAATGCTATAACTGGAACATTAAGTTCTTTAGCTAAAGCCTTTAATCCTCTTGATATATCTGCTATTTCTTGTTCTCTAGTACCATTTCTTCTTGCTTGGGCACCTGAATGAATCAACTGCAAATAATCAACAACAATAAGTTTTAAATCTACTTCCTTTCCTGAAGTTTTACCTCTATTAAGAAATTCGTATTTCATTTGCCTAGCTATACCGCGTATTTCCATTATGGTTAATTGGCTGGAATCTTCTATTACAAGATTAGATTGTGATATACTGCTGAAAGCCTGACCAAGTTTTCCCCATTCTGGTTTTTCCAAATCACCAGACCTAATTTTAGACAAACTTATTCTAGCTTTACTTGAGATTAATCTTTCTGCAAGCTGTAATTTACTCATCTCAAGAGAAAAGAATCCTACACCAAAATTTGTAGTTTCAATATTTGTCATTACATGTTCAACTATATTAAGTGCAAAACTTGTTTTACCTACAGATGGTCTTGCTGCTAATATAATTAAATCTGATGGCTGAAAACCATGAGTAATTTTATCAAGTCCTATAAAACCTGAAGGAACTCCTGTAACTGTACCTTTATGTTTTTTTCTACTCTCTATAGTAGTTAAAACTTCATAAAGTAAATCACGTATATGTATAAAATTATTATCTAATCTTCTTTGGGTAACTTCAAATATTTTTCTTTCTGCAAAATCAGCTATTTCTTTAGTTTCAGCATCTTTTGCTTCATAAGCGGATTTTTGAATATCTTGAGTAGCAGTTATTAAATCTCTAAGTAAAGATTTTTCTGCGATAATTTCTGCATAATATTTGGCGTTTTGATGAAAAGGCGTACCATCTATGATACGCATTAAATATGCTTCATCATTTTGAATAATTTTTTCAAATAACCCATTCTCTTTAAGATATCTTAAAGTAGTTTCTGCATTTACAGCTATACCTCTATTATACATCTCTATTATGCTTTCATAAAGCATACGATTTCTTTCACTGTAGAAATCAGTAGATTTTATTTTAGATATAGCAACAGATATGGCTTGGGAATTTTGCAGCATGGCACCCAATAGAGACTCTTCAGCCTCTATTGAGCAGGGTGTATTATTCATTAAATATTATGCCTATTAACTTGGATATTAAGTTGTTATAATTAAGCTTCTGTTGTAGTTGTTTCTGCAGCATTATTTTCTTTTACTTCTTCTGCAGCTTCTTTATCGTCTATATTAACAACTTTAATTTTAATACTAGCATTAACACTGTGATATAATTTGATTTCTACTTCAAACTCACCAAGTTCTTTGATGTGTTTTTCCATATGAACATCACGTTTATTGATATCAATTTCTTTTTCTTTTAAAGCATCAACTATAGTTTGTTGGCTAACTGAACCGTATAATTTACCATTTTCAGCAACTTTCATAGGTATAACGATACTTATGTCAACCATTTTACCTTTTAATATTTCTGCTTCCATTTTTCTTTTAGCTCTTTTCTTCTCTAAGCTTTTTTGCATTTGAGCTAAAGTTCTTAAATTAGCAGCATTTTTGATAACTGCTATATTTCTTGGAATAAGGTAATTTCTTGCATAGCCGTCTTTAACTTTACATATATCACCTTCGTAACCTAATGATATAAAATCTTTTTTTAAGATAACTTCCATTTGTGCTCTCCTTGATTTACTATAGTAAATAAATAATATCATTAATTATACTTCACAATCTACATATTATACCATATTTATTTATAAAATCAAGTATTTAAAAATACAATCATATTTTATACCATTATGTAGTATATTGCAAAAAATTATTTTTAATGATATAATAAGATTATTCTAACAAAGGAGAAATTTATATGAAATATTCTATAGTTTATACAAGCAAAAGCGGAAACACTGAAAAATTAGCTTTAGCTATAAAAGAAGCTGCTAATGGAGAATGCTTACAGTGTGTAAAAGCTGATGCTGTTGATAATAATAAAGTTAATGAATCTGATTTATTATTTGTTGGTGCTGGAAGTTATAAAGGAACTTGCGATGAAGCTGCTGGAAAATTCATGCAAACTTTAAAAAACAAAAAAGTATTCCTATTCATGACTGTTGGATACGGCGATAATCAAGAATACTATGATAAAATGCTTAATCCTGCTAAAACTTTCTTAGATTCTTCAAATACTTTAGTCGGTACTTATGCTTGCCAAGGACAATGGATAGAAGGACAAAAGAAAAATTTAGAAAATATGCTTGAAAAAGCTGCTACTGAAGATGAGAAAAAAGTTATTCAAGGTAAATTAGCTAATCATGGAAATGCTATGGGACACCCTAATGCTGATGATTTAAACAAATTAAAAGAAGCTGTTAAATCTCTATAATATTTATACGAATAAATTAAAAAAAGCCCTTATAAAATTTCTTTTATAAGGGTTTTTATTTTGCATAAAATTTTAATTTAAAATATTATATAGCTATTTATAAAAATTGTGAGCCTCTGGCAAATTTATTTGACAGAGACTTATGGCGAACAATTTTTATTAGCAATAATAAAAAATATTAAATTCTATTCAAATCAATAGGTAATTCTAAAACTCTAACTGCATTCTCTAATGCACTTCTCATAATATCTTCTGAACTCTCTCCCCTAGCCTCTGCAAGAACTTCTACAGTATAAGGTATAAATGAAGGTTCATTTGCTCTGCCTCTTACTTTTTGAGGTGTCAAATATGGTGCATCTGTTTCTATTGTGAACATATCTTTAGGTACATATTTTGCTGCTTCTCTTATAAAATCATTCTTCATATAAGTAGAAGAACCAGAAAAAGAAAGTATATATCCTAAATCCAAAGCATTTTTCGCATCTTCAACATTTCCACTGAAACAATGAAATATTCCTCTTTTAGGTATATCAGTATCTTTCAAAACTTTAAAAGTATCTTTGAAAGCATCTCTGCTATGTATCAATATTGGCAAATCTACATTTTTAGCAACTTCACATAAAGCACTGAAAAATTCACGCTGTTCATTCTTGTTGGAATCATCATGATAATAATCAAGTCCTATTTCTCCAACTGCATATATAGATTTATTTTTATTTTTTATTGTCTTTTTATTTAAATTATTTATTTTCAATTCAAATGCTTTTAAAGTATCTTCATCATTTTCATTGGCATAATCAGGATAATATCCTATACTAAAAAATACTCCTTCAGCATCAGACAATATAAACATACGTTCATCTATATCACTAGGGTGAACGCCTATATCAACAAAATAAAATATTCCTGCTTTATTAGCTCTGTCCAAAACTTCTTCTAATTCTTTGCTTTTTTTAGATATGTATGTAAGATGACAATGACTATCTATCATTATGTTAACTCCGATTTTTTATTATTCTTCTAAATTATCACCTGAAAGTATATGGAAATGTACATGGAATACGCTTTGTCCAGCACCAGCTCCGCAATTATTTATAACTCTGAAAGACTCTAAATTCTGTTCTTTAGCAACTTCTTTAATAGTTTCTAAAACTTTATTCATTAAAAATTCATCTATTTCCATTATGTTTTTTACATGAGGTTTTGGAACTACAAGTAAATGCACTTTAGCTTTTGGATTTAAATCAGCAAATACTACACAATATTCATTTTCTTTTATAAAGTTTGAAGGTATTTCTCCTTTTATAATTTTACAAAATATACAATCTTTATCAAAATATTTATCTTCATTATAAGAATTCATAGTAATACTCCTATTCAAAAATATTAAAATAATTTCGCCTAATAATATAAACTAAAATAAAAAATTAATCTACATATTAATAGAATTTATTTTACAAAATAATACAAATCTTGTTATTAATAATAATTACTAATAAGAATTAATTAACTATATTTAATAAAAGGTATTAAAAATGATAGAAAATGCATCACCAGTTTCATTGGCACTATTTGGAGGAAGTATTACATTTGCTTTTACTGCATTAGGTTCTGCACTTGTATTTTTCTTCCTATCAGAGATAAAACCAAAACTATTAGCGTCTATGTATGGATTTGCTGCAGGAGTAATGACAGCTGCTAGTTTTTGGTCTTTACTTGCTCCATCAATAGAGTTATCAGAGAATACTAATCTTCCAAATTGGGTAATACCTACAATAGGATTTTTATCTGGTGCAATATTTATATGGATATTGGACAAAGTAATGCCTCACATGCATATAGTAAATGGGAATGAAGAAAAAGAAGGAGCCAATGTACAACTTTCAAAAAGCATATTATTATTTTTAGCTATAACATTGCATAATATACCAGAGGGTTTAGCGGTTGGTGTAACATTCGGAGCTTTTTCTATTGGCGACAGCGGAGTAACATTTAATGCGGCATTAGCTTTAGCGTTTGGTATAGGTCTTCAAAATTTTCCTGAAGGTGCTGCTGTTTCATTACCTTTAAAAACTACTGGTATGTCAAAATTAAAATCCTTCCTATTTGGTGCAGTATCTGGCATAGTAGAGCCTATTGCGGCAGTTATTGGTGCGTTAGCTGTTACTAAACTTACCGTAATCCTACCTATAGCATTATCATTTTCTGCAGGTGCTATGATTTATCTTGTAATAGAAGAACTTGTACCTGAGGCTGTTGCCGAAGAACACAATCATTTTGGTGTATTCGGTTTCATATTTGGTTTCGCTATAATGATGGTTTTAGATGTGGCTTTAGGGTAATTAAAGATAATTTTTGACTAAACTTAAAAATTATAAAAAATACTACTTTATTGTTTAACTAAACAAATAAAATATATACAACTATATTTTATTAAAAATAAATTTATATTTTTGTTTTGATATCTGAGGCTTTACCACATACCACACCTATTTTACGACCGTATGAAGTACCTATGGGATTGCCACAAAGAAGCATGCACAGTCCGGCTATATTTTAGCTTAAATTAATAATTTATCTTACAGGTAAGACTATTTAGTACTAATTTTACACTTGCACTTTTTGGTTCTTTTTGCGGCGGGAAAAAGAACAATAAACAAATTGACAAAC
>NZ_JAWLQI010000085.1:0-11316 GCF_036997785.1 Brachyspira pulli | reverse complement strand
GAAAATTGACAAAATATAGTTATTTAGGTATATACTAAATTTTTAGATATAACATATTTTATATATAAGTTTATATAATAATGGTTTTAAAATAAATTTAAACTTTATAAAACTAAAAATATAACTCTTTGAATTAAGTACTCAAAATATTTGGAAAATAAAAACTCTTATAAGCAATACTAAAAATTAATTATTCTTTAGTAGAATTAGCTTCTGGAATTTCATTATTTTTTAATTTTTCAATAAAGCTTCTTAAATCGTTTTTACTATTTTTAGAGTTGTTACCTTTTCCTCTTTCTATAAGTCTCTTAGTACCAAGACTTACTATTGTTTGAATATCCAAAATGAAGCTTACAGTACCATCACCCAAAACGGTAGCACCAGCTAAACCTTCACTTTTTGTGATATTGTCTTTAAGAGTTTTTATTACTATATCCTGCTCACCTATTAAGTTATTAACAAGCAATGCTACTTTTTTACCTTCAGATGAAAGAATAACAGCATAATAAGATTTAATATTATTGTATCTTGAAGGAAGTCTGAATAATTCCTTAATACTCAATACGTTAATAACATCTTCTCTAACTTTAATAACTTCTATACCTTCCAATTCCTGAATATCTTTAACATCTATTTTGATAGTCTCCAATATACTGTTAATTGGAACTGCATAATATTCTTTTTCAGCATCAACAATAAGAGCCTGAATAATAGCAACAGTAAGAGGAATTCTCAAGAAGAATGTAGAACCTTTACCCCACTCTGTTTCTATACCAACAGTACCATTTATTTTCTCTAAACTTTTCTTTACAACGTCCATACCAACACCTCTACCGGATACATTGGTAATTTTTGCTGCAGTAGAAAAACCAGGAGCAAATATATATTCTAACATTTGTTTTTCTGATAATTTAGCATCAGCTGATACTAATCCTTTTTTTACAGCACTTTCAAATATCTTTTGAGGTATCATTCCTTTACCGTCATCAGATATTTTTATGATGATCAAGTTACCCTCATGCGAAGCACCTAAAACAACAGTACCAGTTCTAGGTTTTCCAGCTTTTTCCCTTTCATCAGGATGCTCTATACCATGGTCCATAGCATTTCTTATAATGTGAACCAATGGGTCTACTAATACCTCAATAACAGATTTATCTAATTCTGTTTCCTCTCCGTACATCTCCAATTTTACTTCTTTACCTAAATCTCTTGATAAATCTCTTATTAAACGAGGGAATCTATTGAATGTTTGAGCTATAGGCAACATCCTTATTTTCATTACAGTTTCCTGTAATTCATTTGTTACCCTAGTAAGAAGCTGATAAGAGTTTCTAAACTTATCTAAAGTATTTTTAAACTCTTCTTCCATTTTTACAAATTCAGTTAATTTACTATTAAATCCGTCTATATATGTATTTCTAATTTCTTTAGCTTCTTTTTTCTGCAAATGTTCTTCAAATTTTCTAAGTATCTGAACAATACTATCTCTATAATATCTTTTTACTTCATTTATACCAGTACCTATAATTTTTTGATATGAAGTAAGATCATCATCATACTGTATATATGAACTTTTATTTGTTACAAGCTCTCCCACTTGGTTCATCATAGCGTCTATTCTGTCACTTTCTACCCTTAAGAAAGAACTTTGTCTGTCAACTTTATGATCTTTTCCAGATTTAGCAGCATCAGGTTTTTTAGCTGCATTATTAGATGTTGCAGCCGCAGCTTCTTTTGCTTTTTGAGCTTCTTCTTTTTGTTTTTTATCTTGAAGGAATTTTTCATATTCTTCTAATATTATTTCTTCAAGCGATATTTCTTTTGTAACATCTGGTAATGTAATAGCGTCTATTATAGTTTGATCTTCCTTAATAGTTGCAAGAATATAAGTTACATGCTCATAGAACTCATCACCTTCCAAAGCCTCAAGAGGAGGTATACTTCCCATTATCTCACCGACATCTTTAAGGGCAACGAACACTTGAACCCCGCCTACTGTTCTCATAGGGCTTTCAGGGTCAAAACTTACATGAACCAATTTAGTTTTTACGCCTTCCTCAACATTATCTCTAATAATTCCAAGTAAATCACTATCATTTGGCAGAAGTTCATATTTATTTACTTTTTTCTCAGCTTCAGGGGCAGCTGTTGTAGCTGAACTAGCGGCAGCTGCTGCAGGAGCATCTGTTCCAGCAGACGGTGCAGGACCAGCACCCAATTTCATATTTTTAAAATCTTCTAATTTTTTTATTTCAGCTTCTATATCTCCGGAATATGTACTTTCCTCACTTGCTGTATTAATAAGGTCTTTTAATATATCTATACCTTTTAAAAGTACATCTATAGTAGCATCATCAACTTCTATTTTATTATTTCTGATTAAGTCAAGTAAATCTTCAAATCTGTGGGCATATTTTTGTGTTTCAACAAGTTCTACTGCACCAGCACTTCCTTTCAAAGTATGAACTGCTCTGAATATTTCTTGTATTGCATCTACATTATTTCTTTCATTATCCAAAATAAGAATATTTTGTTCAAGCCTATCAAGCATTTCAAATGCTTCTTCAAAGAAATCTTTAAGCAGACTTTTTATATAATCATCCATTTATACGCCCCATAAAAATTGAAAATCTTACCATATATTATCGGAAAGCTCCGAAAATATCTATAGTAAATAATATTTTTACTTGAAAATATAATAATTTATTATATGATAAAAATTGTTAAATGTCTACATCTTTATTATTTAAAGGTTGAAATATTATCAAACTTTAAATTATTATTAATGGATTATTTTTTACTATTTTTAAATATATTGTAGGAGTTGTATGATATATTTTACTTCTGATACTCACTTTTTTCATATTGGGAGAAACAGAAAAAATAAATTTGATGATTATATTGCTTTACACAATGTACTTATTGATAATTGGAATAAAAAAATTTCAGATAATGATGATATATATATCATAGGCGATTTTTCAAATGAAAATGGTTATAAAAAAACTTCTGAACTCCTTAAATATTTGAAAGGAAATAAATATTTAATTAAAGGAAATAATGATAAATTTTTAAACAATCCAAATTTTGATATCAAATTATTTAAATTCATAAAAGATTATTATGTATTAGATATCAAAGAATATAATGAAAAAATAAAAAAAATAGTGTTATTTCATTATCCTATATTGGAGTGGGAAGGCTACTACAGCGGTACAATGCTTATTCATGGACATTGGCATAATGACAAAAAATATCATAATATGGCATTCAATGTTGCTAGTGATATTCATAACTTAACTCCATTATCAATTAATGAAATATTAAAAATGGTATTAAATGAATAGTTACAAATATATATTATTAAATAGACTTCATAAAACTATAACAGAAAAAAATAAAATAGAAAATGATACTATTAAATTTTTAAGTTATGATATTACTATTGAACCAAAAATAGTTCAGCTGGAAAAGAAAAATAGTGTATTATGTACAATATATTTCTATGTGAAAGCTCCTCTTTTTGATTATGTATTTTTTGATTCATCTTCAAGTATAGCTTCAGATGAATATAAAGCTATAGAACTTTCATCTGATAATTTTGTGTATTCCGCTTTGCAAGGGATATTAGATTTTCTTTCTGGAATCTTTCATCATGAAATAGAAACTTATTTACTTGATAATAAAAAGATTTTTACTGTATGCGAAAGTCCTATGATAGGGCTTGGCAATATAGAAAATAAAGAAGATTTCTACAATGAATATGTAGGATTCGATCAAGAAAACGGATATTCCAGTTTCTTATGGAATGCCATTTATAAAGAAGTTCCTTTTATACTTAATAATAACAGAGTAAGCTTCATAAAAACTTATGGTGCTAAAATGCCAGATGGTGAGATTATGGTTGAATGTTCTATGAATAACGTTCAAAATAAACTCTTAGAAAATTGTGTGCAAAATGAAATTATAAAATGGGACAATAATGGAGAATTTTTTTCTATAAAACAGTTCTTCTTTATACTTCAATCAGATGCAACATATATAAAATATCCATACACTAAAGAAGAAATAGAATATTTTGTTATAGAATATGTACTTGAATTTGAAAAATTGAATGGAGATTATGAGAAGTTTATTGAAAGTATAAGTAATATAATTGTTGATAAAAACATAAGGGAAGAAGTAATTAATTTTATACCTGAAATATGTACAGAAAATGCATTCAAAGATGTTGTATTTGATGAAAGAGCAACAGTAAATATAGGAAATAAAAGTTATAAAATATTAAAAACTCAATTTACAAGCTATAAATATATTGAAGATGCTTTAATAGACGGCTTTTCAAATAATATTTTTAAAAAAGATACATTTAATGACTTGGTTCATATTAGCAATTCTTATAATACAATATACGAATCTATGCAAAATAATCCTAATATAGCTATGCATGATATATTTGTTTCTTGCACATTCACTTTTACAGAAGATTATAAATTTATTTAATATACAACTTTATAGAGTATATACCGAAAATTTTTAACTTTGTCAACTGATGCACTTTATGTAAATTTTATCTACTTTTTTGTCGCACAAAAAAGTAGCAAAAAACGCAACTGCTAGAGCTTTATATTAAAAACATGCCTATTAAATATATGATATACCTTAAAAATGCAGTCTTTCTCGAAGCGTATCCGAGCCTGTCGAGAATATAAGGTTCTTTGTGCCACGCCAAAGGCACTCCCTTCGGTCGCAAAAGAACTTGGGGTGTTACGAAGTACGCAGAGCAGTGGGGAAAAGCTACCACAAACAATAAAATTGAAAAAACTAAAATTAACAAAGTATAGTTGTTTAGGTATATATAAAATATTTTAACTAATTCACAAATTATCTAGTAAACATTTTAATAAATCTTTCTCTATACTTATAAGTAAGAAGTTTTTTGTTGTAGTACTCTGCTAAAACTTTGATTTCTGTATTATCCATATGTTCAGTATCTATTGCATATATATAACTGTCTTCTTTAAAGCCTTTTATCATGATATTCATATAATTGTTAAATTTATATGATAAGAACACCCTAAAGAACATTATAATACATGTTAATACCAAAGAATTAACAATAACATATATCAATATAAACATATAATAAGGGTAAGTAAAATCTTTTCCGCTTCCTATAAATAAGAAACCATTACCCTGCATAACAGATGTTTCAAAAACTAAATGTCTGCTTTCAAAATCTTCCCAATCAGCAGTTCTGTACTTTAATTCATTTTCATAATAAATTACTGCTATATTATAACTTTTAGCAAATCCTTCATATTCAAGATCGGCATTATCAGTATTTTGAGAAAAAGCTAAATCTGCCTCATATATAATTTCATTTTTTGTATTTTGATAAGAAGTAATTATTTTATTATCAAAAGCCCAATTTATTACACTATATAAAACTATAAATATTACAGCCATAATAGAAGAAATTACTATAATAAAATATGAAGTTATGAGAGAACAAAATGTATCTTTATTTTCAACGCCAAACAAATAAAAGAAATATATTATATGTGATATATAAAAAATAAATAATACATGGTAGCCTCTAGTTAAAAAAGAAGCTATAATATTTTCTCTCAAAAAAACTCTATTTAATGAGAAAAAATTTGTTACATAAAAAAGTCCTATTATTGACAATATGAAAGGCAGCAAATATGTTATAAGATAGAAAAATAATTCTGTTCTTGAATATTTATTCATTTTATAGAAAAATACGCAAACAAAATAGAAAGAACATAAAAATTCTACTATCATTAATATTCTCATAATATATGTATGCATATTAACAAGCATATAAGCACACATTGATATTATAGTTAAAGATGATATAGCAGCAACTATAAAGTTAATATTATATTTAGCTAATTTTTCCACCTTATTTCTCCTGTTTTTGCTTTATCATATATTACTCTAACCATTTTATAATCCAAGCCTAAAAAAGCTGCATTATTTACTAAATTATATACAGCACTAGAAAATATAGGCTGTGTATATTCTATCTTCTTATCTGTATAAGGATATGATGCCATTATTCTTGAAAGATTAAAAAGCACCGCTATTAATTTAGACGATGTAGAAAGCTCATCTAAAGTTATAGAATAAGGTAAAACGCTTTTAGCAGCTATAGCTATAAATATAGGGTTAATATGCTCTAATGTTGCTATATTAGATACTGAATGATCTATCATTTCTCTTGCTTTATCTATAAATTCCTTTAGATCATATTTATATTCATAATATATTGGCAAAGAAGCTATATAACTGGTATGCATTATATCTCTTAATACTAATAAAATAGATATATAATTTACAAGTTCATCATTATTTAAACCAAATTTATCATCATTAATAATTTTATCTTCAATACCATTTCCTTTTAGCCAAGAAATTGATATTATTTGTTTTACTATTTCATTTTCTAATATAGTATAAGTATATGATATATAATCCAAAAAAGCCTCATTATTATTTGATCTTTTGATTAAATTGATAATAGAATTTTTTTGAATTTCTACTGAATCATCGGAACCAGGTATATGTGATAAAAAATTAAAGTTTATTTTGTTTTCTATATACTCTATAAACTTTTCATAAGCTTCATTTCCCACTAACACACTATATATCCTAAAATTATTTTAATATTTTAAAAATATATTCGGCAAATTTAAAAAAATAACTAAATATTTTAAAATACTTACATACGGTTTTTACATAATTTAAATTAGTAATAGTTGATTTATTTAAATTTTATGATATTTTATTATTGATAGTAAAATATGGATTTCTTTATATGGACAGCAATAACATCAATAATGATAACTATGAACAATTAGATAATAATGAAGATAATAGTTCAAAAATCCAAAGAAAAGTCAGAAGAAGAAGAAAGAAAAATATAAAGAAAATTCTAAAAAGAAGAAGAAAACAAAAAAGAATCAATTACATAAACAGTTTGCCATTAATAAAATTCATGTCTAAAATAGATGATAAATTATTCCTAAAGATTTTCAAAGACAATAGGAAAGGCCCTGTAAAAACTTTTATGAAATTTATGAGCAGAATGGGAGACGGTTATATTTGGGTAGTATTATACCTTTTGTTTTATATGTTCAGAATTAAGTATGCTGCACTCTATTTTTCAAGAGCTGTTACCGCTGTATTTTTTTGTATATTCTTTTTCTTATATATAAAAAGCTTTGTAAGCAGAACACGTCCATATAAAAAACATGATAAAATACCAATAATGTATCCTCCGGATAAACATTCTTTTCCGTCTGGACATACTATGGTAGCTTTTGCAATAGCATTTTGTATGGGAAGCTATAGTCCGCATTCAGCATTGCTATTTTACCCTATAGCATCATTAATAGCATTCAGCAGAGTATATGTAGGACTTCATTATCCTTTTGATGTTGCATTTGGAATTATATTTGGAACTTTAATAGGCTTCTTATCAAATTTAGCATTCTTCTATATAACAGGACTTCCAATATTAGGTCATTTATAATTTTTTAGTTTTTTTATATTTATTATTTTTATTATTAATTTTATTAGCTTTATTTTCTTTTTTTAGTTTTTGCTTTAATTTATTTGCTGGAATATTAGAACGTTTTTCAGAAATAAATATATAATAACCATTTTTTTCTATTACTTTTACACCGCCAAAAATGGAAGTTAATTTATTTTTATACCAATCAAACCTTTTTGTTACCATTACAAATCTTCCATTCAATACTAATTTATAAAATCCAATCTCTATAAAATGTTTAGCTACAGAAAAATCTGTATGATAAGGAGGATTTGATAATATTATAGAAAAATCATTTATATTTATATCTTTAACTCCATTACTTTTTATAATACATATATTACCTACCCCATTTAATGAAGCATTATTTTTTGAAATATTCACAGCATTATCATCTATATCGCACATAACAACTTTATCTTCACCGATAATTTTTGCTGCAAGTATTCCTACAACACCATATCCGCATCCTAAATCCAAAACTTTACTTTCTAAATTGAAATCTATTTCTTCAAGCATTGATAATGTGCCTATATCAATTTTTTTAGGTGAAAAAAGTGTATCATCTGTAATGAACTGTAAGTTTATATTTTTTATCTCTATATTAATCATATTTTTATAGTACTCTTATTAATCTTATTAATATTTTATAAAGTAAATAAGTTTCGGTATATTTTACATTGTTTATATAAATTTCATAAAATAGATTGCCGATAATCCTAACATGTTTAAAGTAGATATAATGTTAAAAGGAAGAGTTCAAGGCGTAGGTTTTAGATACTATGCAAAGCAAATAGCTGATGAAATGAAAGTAAGCGGAAAAGTATGGAATAACTATGACGGTTCTGTTGAAGTAATAGGTTATTTAGAAACTAAAAGAGACATTGATGAGTTCGTAGAAAAAATTAAAATTGGGCCTCAAATGTCTAGTGTAAAAGAACATACTGTAACAATTACTCCTTCTGATCCGCCTTTAGATGAAACTTTTGAAATAGCAAATTAATAAAACCTTTATTTGAACTTGAGAAAATAATATGAGAAATATTTTTAAATATGCATCTATTGTGGGATGCACATTTGCTTCTATTGTACTAGGAGCTAACTATATAGATTACAAAGTAAAAAGCGGTGATACTTTATATGGTATAGCTTTTTCACATGATATGAGTGCAACTGAATTTTTAAAATTGAATAATATAAAAGACCCTGATACATACAGATTAAGAGTTGGAGAAATTCTTAAAGTAAAAGAAAGCGGTTATAGTTTAGTATTCGATTCTGAAAATAAAGTGTATGGTTTAAAAGGTGAAGAAGGCAAATCATCATATAAAGACTATAAAGTAAAAAACGGCGATACTTTATATGGTATAGCTTTTGCACATGGAATGACTGCTAATGAATTTTTAGCTATTAATAATATTAAAGATGTTAATAAATATAATTTGAGAGTTGGAGAAACACTTAAAGTAGCCAATTCCTCAAATAATGCTTCATCAAATAATGAAATTTCTAATACAGAACAAAAAGAGACAGAAACAAAATCTTATGATACATATAAAGTAAAAAGCGGCGATACTTTGTACGGAATAGCTTTTGCTCATGGAATGACTGCAAGCGAATTTTTAAAGATTAACAACATTGATAATCCTGATAAATATAAACTTTATGTAGGAAAAACAATGTATGTTATAAACTCTAAAAAAGAGAATAACAGCGTTCAAGAAAAATCTGATAATACAAAAGAAGTTGAATATTATACAGTAAAAAGCGGAGACACTTTATACGGCATAGCTTTTCAAAATGATATAAGTGTTAATGAGTTTTTGAAAATAAATAATATCGACGATCCTTTAAAATATAAATTAAGAACCGGCGAGAAATTAAAAATATATGCTAAAATCTCAAATTCTCAAAGCAAAACAATAACCACTTACAGAGTTAAAAGCGGGGATACGCTTGGAGAAATAGCATTAAGAAATTCTATGTCTTTGAAAGACTTATTAGAATTAAACGGATTAAAGAGTAATTATGTTCTTAAAGTTGGTGATACTTTAAAACTATATGATAATGTTAATATAAATACATCATCTTCTAAACAGCCTGCTTATAGAACTTTAGAAAATTATAAAGTAAAAAGCGGAGACACTTTAAGCGAAATAGCTTTAAAAAGAGGTATGGATTTAGTAGAGCTTTATTCTTTAAATAATTTGAATGCTAAATCTATATTAAAAGTTGGTGATACTCTTAAAGTTTATGCTAATCCTAAAAAAACAACTACATTAGTAACTTCTAATTATAAAGTAAAAAGCGGTGATAGTTTGTATTCTATAGCACAAAAACATAATATGACATTAAGAAACTTAATGCGTTTGAATAATATAAAAAATGCTAATGAATATAAATTGTATATAGGTGCTAATATAAAAGTACAAACATTAAAAATGATTCCGTATTCTTTTAATGATGACAGTATGCTGCCTGAAAGTTCTTTTATATGGCCATATAAAGGAATAATAGTTTCAGGATATGGAGTTACTTCAGATAAGCTTGCAAACAGAGGAATCAATATATTAGGAGATGTTGGAGATAAAGTTATAGCTGCTGATGACGGAATAGTAGAATATGTTGATGAGATAAGAGGATTCGGCACTGTAATAATATTAAAACATAAAAATGGATACAATACTTCTTATGCTCATTTATCTAAAGTTAATGTAAAACTTGGTGATATAGTAAGCAAAGGTGCATATATAGGCAATATTGGAGACACTGGCATGATAGACAGAAGTGAATTATATTTCAAGATATCATATCAAGGAAGAGCAATAGACCCTACTAAACTTCTTCCTAAAGGTTAATAGTATATACCTAAACAAATATACTTTGTCAAAAATAAATTTATGTTTTGGTTTTATATTTGGGGCTTTGCCCACCACGCTGTGTGCTTCTCAATACCCCACTTCTTTTGCGACTGAAAGGAGTGCCTGTGGTGTTGGCACAAAGAACCAAAAAGACTGCATTTTTAGGTTATATCCTATATTTAATAAGTGTTTTTTTAATATAAAGTTCTAGCAATTGCGTTTTCGCGAAGCGTATCCGAGCCTGTCGAGGATATAGCAACTTTGATGAAGTCGCGGCAAAAAAGTTGATAATTCTATATAAAGTGCCTCAGTTGACAAACTTAAAAATTTTTAGTATATACCTAAACAACTATACTTTGTCAGAAATAATTTTTTAAATTTTAAATATCTGCAGGGCTTTGCCCCGCACCCCAGTTCTTTTGCGACTGAAAGGAGTGCCTGTGGTGTTGGCACAAAGAACCAAAAAGACTACATTTGGGCTTTAATTTAATAAATTATCTTACATGTAAAACAATTTTAGTATTATTTAGTACTAATTTTATATTTGCACTTTTTGCAACTTTGACGAAGTCCGCAGAGCGTGTGCGGCGGGAAAAAGTTGAATAAAAAAATTGAAAAAGTTAAAAATTTTTAGTATATACCTAAACAACTATATTTTGTCAATTTTCACCTTTTTATAGATGTAAATTATAATTTTTTATAAAATAAAAGATTATCTAATATTAAGAAATATGTTTTACATGTAATATAGATTTATTGATTTTGTATAATAATGAGTAATCAGCCGCACGTATAAAGGACATTCGTTAAGAATAAGCGATACTGTGCGGGTTGCCACTACGGCTAGTAGTTGACAAACTTAAAAATTTT
>NZ_JAWLQI010000084.1:0-11541 GCF_036997785.1 Brachyspira pulli | reverse complement strand
GAAAATTGACAAAATATAGTTGCTTAGGTATATACTTATAAGCAAGTTAATATTAACATTAAATTAAAAAATCATAAAATTTTATAAATATCATTATATTACATAATAAAAATAAATAATACAATTTTATTTAATTAAAATAATAATTATTCTATAGATTGTAATAATTCTTTAGCTTCCTTATTATTATATTGATCTGATAAGTCTCGAATAATTTTTTTAACTCCTTCTTTATAATCACCATCATCTATACGTTGTTCATTATTTATAAGATCTAATATTTTTTTAGAATAAAAAAGTATAATTCTAGAATAATATTCAATATTATAGTTAATTTTCTGATAACATATAAATATAAAATCATATATCAAATCTAAATGAGGATATAGATCAATACTTTGTTCAAAATAACTTATTGATTCATGAAGTTTATTTAAAGCAAAATAACACTTAGCAATATTTCCTAAACAACATGCTCTGTCACCTTTATAAACATCATAAGTATCCTTATATTTAGATAAATACTCTAAAGATTTTTCATATTTTCCTATAGCATCTTCATATTTTTTATTTTTAAATAGGTCTTCAGCTTCTTTAAACAAGTTATCATATTCTTCCATACTAGTAATCCTTTATTTCTATTAAATTTATATTTTTATTATCCATTATTATGATTTCTTTTTAATAAAATAACTAATACTACTATATTAAGCGACAAAGATACTACAGATAATATTGCATTTACAGTTGTTAACATATTGACAACTCCTTCATAATATGTATAATATTAACTATGGAAGTCAGGATCAAAGTTCGTGAAACTCAACTCCCTTTCATAACTAATAAAAAATATTTTTTAATTCTTATTAGCTTAACCACAATTACGATAAGAGTCACGATATCAATAATTGTAGCTATGAAAGTCAAGACTTCCATAATTACCTCCTACGTTTCTTTAGGATTAACTAATTATATATTCTATGAAAAAAATGTCAGTTATTTTTTAATGAAATCAAATAATTTATTAACTGTTTTAAATTAAGAAAAAATATTATATAATCATTGCAAGTAAATTATAAAGGTTAATAATGATTGTTTATATAATATTTTCTGTAATAGCAATAGCGATAGTATCATTGATAATAATAGCTAATCATTTCGTAAATAAACTTCTCGTAAAAACAAATAAAAAACTATTTGAAAGAAAAGAAATCAAGAATGAGGAAGATGAAGAAAAGAAACGCATAAAAGAAAAAAGAAAAATTTGGTTTGAAAGCTCACAAAAAGATGTTTATACTATTTCAAGCGATAATTTAAAATTGCATGCACATCTTATAAATAATGAAAGCAATGTATATGTTATAATAGTTCACCCTTATGAAGGAAGAGGAGCATATATGAAATACTTTGCTGAAAAATTTTATAATATGGGATTTAATATATTAGCAGTAGATTTAAGAACACATGGAGAAAGCGAAGGAAAAATATATTCACTTGGATATTTGGAAAGACTCGATGTATTGGCATGGATTAAATTTATAAATGATAATTATAATGATTCAAAAATAATTCTGTACGGAATATCTATGGGAGCAAATGCAATTATGATGAGCAGTGCAGAAGATTTACCAAATAATGTTAAGGCAATAATAGAAGATGCTGGATTTTCAAACGCTTATGAACAATTAAAAGCAAGAGTTGATTTAGCTTATAAATTTTCATTTTTACCAATAGTAGAATTAACTTCTTTGATGGCAAAAATAAGATTAGGATTTTCATTTGATGATGTTAATCTGGAGAATGCAGTATCAAAATCAAAAACTCCAATACTATTTATACATGGAGAAAAAGATTCATTAGTTAATTGTAATATGGTTCATAAACTTTATAATGCATGTTCATCTGAAAAAGAAAAATTGATTATAGAAAACGGCGAACATATAAAAGCAGTATTATCAAATGAAAATTTGTATTGGGACACAATCAAAAATTTCATAAGTAAATATATTAAATTTTTTTAACTTTGTCAATGTTTTTATTGTTCTTTTTCCCGCAGCATGCCATACCTAAAAGACACTCCCTTCGGTCGCAAAAGAAACAAAAGGACTATATTTTAGCTTAAATTAATAACCTATCTTACATGTAAAACAATTTTAGTATGATTTAGTATTAATTTTATACCTTGCACTTTTTGCAACTTTTTGCGGCGGGAAAAAGTTGAATAAAAAATGACAAACTTAAAAATTTTCAGTATAAAAAAATCAAAGTTTCAAACAAAACCAAAATATTAAAACGAAAAATACAATCAATAATAAAATATTATTTAATATAAAATTTGAAAATCATTAAGAAAGAAGCAGCTTATCACTTAATGAACCATCAGCAGTTTCAAATTTATTGAGCAAGTCAGATATCTCTAAAGATTTTTTTTCTTCGCCAGAAACATCATATATAATATTTCCATCACTCATCATAATAAGTCTGTTACCGTAATGAATGGCATCTTTAATATTATGTGTAACCATAAATGCAGTAAGTTTATCTTCTCTAATGATTTCTTCCGTTAAGTCCAAAACTTTTTTAGCAGTTTTAGGGTCTAATGCTGCAGTATGTTCATCTAATAATAAAAGTCTAGGTTTCTTAAGTGTAGCCATAAGAAGTGTTAAAGCCTGTCTTTGACCTCCAGATAAAAGCCCAACTTTTGATTGAAGTCTTGTTTCAAGTCCTAAATCTAATCTTTTCAACTTTTCAACATATTCTTCACGCTCTGCATTAGTTATGCCCCATTTCAAAGTTCTTCTTTTACCTTTCCTTTTTGCAAGTGCAAGATTTTCTTCTATACCCATATTAGAAGCTGTACCAATCATAGGGTCTTGGAAAACTCTTCCAAAAAGACCTGCTCTGGCATACTCTTTTTTATCTGTAATATCAACTCCATCAACTAATATAGTACCGTAATCAACTTCATAAACTCCAGCAATTAAATTAAGAAGTGTTGATTTTCCTGCTCCGTTTCCGCCTATAACAGTAACAAAATCTCCGTCATTAAGTTTTAGATTAACACCTTTAATAGCTTTCTTTTCTGTAATAGTTCCTCTATTGAATGTTTTATAAATTTCTTTTAATTCTAACATAATACTCTCCCAACCTTAATTATTTTCTTTTTCCGCCTACAACTCTAGCAACCTTTTTATTTAATACAGGTACTGAAAGAGCAATAGCAACTATTATAGCTGTAATAAGTTTCAAATCACTAGCTTTAAGTCCTAATTGAAGAACTATAGCAATGATAATTCTGTATATTATAGAACCCATTACAACTGATGCTAATTTATACCAGAAGGAGAATCTATTTCCGAATATAACCTCACCTATTATAACTGATGCAAGTCCAATAACTATTGTACCAGTTCCCATACCTACATCTGCATATCCCTGACTTTGAGTAACTAATGCCCCAGATAAAGCAACTAAAGCATTTGATATCATAAGTCCGATTATTTTCATAACATTAGTATCAACACCTAATGCTCTAATCATTCTTTCATTATTTCCAGTAGCTCTTATAGCACAGCCCATTTCTGTACCAAAGAACCAATACATTATAGCTATAATAATAACAGAGAAAATAAAACCTACAAGTAAATCGGATAATACTTTATTCAATGATAACATATTTTGAATTATAGTTAAAGAAGTATCCATTCCCAAAAGCGGTATATTAGGTCTGTTTCCCATAACTCTAATATTAATAGAATACAAAGCTATCATTGTAAGAATACCAGCCAATATTCCAGGTATTTGAAGTTTTGTATTTAAAAATCCTGTTACAAATCCGGCTAAAGAACCAGCCAAAAAAGCAAACAACAAAGTAATAAAAGGATTCATACCATTAGAAATAAGTATAGCACTTACTGCACCGCCCAAAGCAAAACTTCCATCAACAGTCAAATCCGGAAAATCTAAAACCTTAAAAGTAATATAAACACCAAGAGTCATTATACCCCAAATAATACCTTGAGATGCTGCTCCTTGTATCGCTAATAAAATCCCTTCCATAGTATCCTCTTATTATTGCTATTTATAAACTTATTATTATTAATAAAAATTGTTCGCTTCAAGTGTATGCAAAGTAAACTTAGCAGACGCCCACAATTTTTATTTGTAATTAGCTGATAACATAGTTATAAGCTGATCATTTATAGCTTTAAAATTACTAACTTAAATTATTACTTATTATATAAAGATTCTGGTATTGTTATACCTATACTATTAACCATATTAGTATTAACAACTAAATCAAAACTTTTTAATGTTTCTATAGGCATATCTGCAGGCTGTTTTTCACCTTTTAATATAGTAATTGCCTGAGTAGCTGTTAATTTACCAAGTTCATAATAACTTATAGCATAAGTAGCAGTACCGCCTAACATAGTCATTCCGCCTTCACCGCAAACTACTGGAATTTTAGCAGGCTCAGCAACTAAAGCTACTGTAGCCATACCTGCAGCAATCATATTATCAGTAGGTGTGTAAATAGCTTCTACTTTTCCTATTAAACTTTGTACTACCTGCTGTATCTCATTAGCAGAAGTAACAGTAGCATCTATATATTTAAGTCCCATAGACTCTAATTTTTTCTTAGCTATATCCATTTGAAATACTGAATTCTGTTCGCTTGAACAATATAAAAGTCCAACGGTTTTTAAATTAGGAGTAATTTGGCTCAATAATTCTATTTGTGCATCTACTGGAGTTAAATCTGAAGTTCCTGTAACATTTCCTCCAGGTGCATCATTATCAGCAACAAGTTTTGCAGCTGCTGGATCTGTAACTGCTGTAACAAGTATAGGTATATCTTTTGTCATATTTGCAACTGCCTGTGCTGCTGGTGTTGCTATAGCAAGTATTAAATCACTTTTATCATTAACAAATTTTTGACCTATAGTTACACAATTAGCCTGTTCGCCTTGAGCATTTTGATAATCTATAGTAATATTTTTGCCGTCCTCATAACCAGCTTCTTTAAGACCATCAACAAAACCTCTATATGAAGCATCTAAAGCATCATGCTCTATCAACTGTAAAATTCCTATTTTCAATAAATCATTTTCAGAATTTGAAGTATTGCCTGTATTTCCTGAAGAACAAGAAACAATTAATATTGACATTGCAATCAACAAAGAATATATGTACTTCATAAATAACCCCTTACTTTTATAAAATTTTTTTTCAAAAACTATATATAGTAATTATACTACATATAATAATAATGTCAATTGGTATATACCTAAAGACCTATATCAAATTAATTTTTATTAAAATAATTTTAAAATACATAATAAATCATGTTTCATAATTTTTATTTTTAGAACAGAAAATTTATTTTTTTAATTAATCGTATAATATTTTGATATTTTAATAATAAATTTAGTTGATATAAAAATTTTTTTATATATAATTTCAGCATAAAAAATATGGGAATGAGGGTGAAAATCCTTCGCTGGCACGCAACCGTAAAGCTTAATTCAATAAAAATTAACGAAGTCGGATACCATTTTATACAGGCGAGTGCACTATCCAAAAAATCCTGCACTCCTTTATTAAATAGCTTTTAATTAAAAAATTTAAATAAAGGAGCATTATTTATGCAAAAACAAATCAAAATTTTATTAACACTTTTAACAGCATTGATTCTAGCAGTATCATGTGCTGAAAACAACCCAAACACACCAACAAAGACTAAAGAAGAGATGCTTCAGCAAAAATGGCAGTATGATAATTTTGAGGGAGGATATGATATTAAAGCTGATAGAGTAGACGATTGGGCAGGAACTGCAGTTAATTATTCTGTTGCTATAAAAGAAATTGTTTGGAATTCTGATAATAAATCTGGAATAATATACGGACAATATACTACAGCTCCAAGTTATAATCCAAATGTAGTTAATAAATATTATGCTATCGCTTTTCAAAATTTAACAGAAACAACTATAGAAATTGCTGGTGCTTCTAAAGATTTAGGAAATGGCACATATGATAGCAGTGCTGAAAGTTTAGAAGAAGCTAAAACAAAATTTACCGAGGCTAATGGTTATTTTTATTATTCAAAACTTAATGTAGTACAATAAATTAAACTTTTTAGAGGTTTTATATGAAAATAAAAAAATCATATTTATTAATCATAATATTTTCATTAATAGTATCATGTTCTAATCCTTCGACTAATCCTGATAACAATAATAATGAAAATACTCAATCATCTGTAAAAGCAGTAACTTCAGGAGTGCATACTATACAATACGGCAGTAAAACTTCTGAAATTGATGTAACTGATAAAGCTAATTTACAAAATTTATGGTTTAATTTAGTAAACGGACAAACTGTTTATAAAGCAAATGATTACAAAGTTATAGCTGGAAACTTCGACAATAATGCTAATTATTATGACAGTGCTGATACAGCAAATATCAGAACCAAATTTATAGAGTGCGGAGTATATGAATATAATAGTAAAAAATATCTTGCTGCTATATATTGGGATAATGAAACAAGTGTAGGAAAGGAAATACGTTACAGACTCATAATAGTAGATGAAAACGGTGCTGAACAAGCTTGGTACGGCGGCGGCAGTGATGAAGCTGTTAAACCAGATGAAAATACTCAATGGGTTAAATATGGTTTTGTTTTCGGATATATAAAAAATTATTAATTTATTAAAACTTCATAGATAAAGGAGCGGTCAAAAGCCGTTCCTTTTTATTTTTAAATAAGAGTAATTTTTATATAAAAAATATAATTATTACATTTTATTAAACAGTATATTTTTTCATATACATTAATATAAAAAAATATCATTTTGTGAAAATTATATCATATTTTTGAACTTTATTTATCAAAACAGCTTGATAAAAAAACATTCGAATATATAATACAATGCGTATAAATAATAATTTATATATGGGAATGAAGGTGAAAATCCTTCGCTGGCACGCAACCGTAAAGCTTAATTCTATAAAAATTAACGAAGTCGGATACCATTCATACAGGCGAGTGCACTATCTAAAAATATGCACTCCTTTATTAAATAACTTTTAATTAAAATAAAGGAGCATTTTATGCAAAAACAAATCAAAATTTTATTAACACTATTAACTGCATTGATTCTAGCGGTATCATGTAGTAAAACTCCAACTAACCCAACTAATGATGATTCAGGAAACGGATCAGACGTAGAGAGAACATATACTTTTATAGCATCAGAAGAAATGTTGGCAAAACCTTGGAGTGACCAAACAAAAAAAGATTATTTCTATAATAATTGGATGAATACTTTTGCAAATCAAACTATATATAAAGATACAACTTTTAAAACTATTGGGGGAAAAACTGACACTAAAGCTAATTATTATGAGGCAGCTAATCCGGATACAGTTAGAACTAGATTTAAATTTGCTACAAATGTTACAGATAATGGAAAAGAATACATAGGTGCTGTTTACTATGATGAAACTTTTATTTGGGGAAATCAATGGAGACTAATATACATTGATGAAAATGGATACGAATTAGGATTTTGGGGTAATGGTGAAAATGACCCTAATAAAGTTCCTGATTCTTTTACAAAATATAATAATACAGTTAATCCACTTGGATATATAAAAATTAAATAAAAATAAAATAATTAAAGAAAGGAGCGGTTAATAGCCGTTCCTTTTTACATAAAATAATACAAATACTTTCTAATATATAAAAATGAAAAAACTAAATATTTACTTCACAGCATTATTTATTATAACAGCAATATTTTTTAAGGCTCAAAACATCAATGCCCAGACTTACCTTATAAGAGAACTTAAAGGCGGTATTTGGGTTACTTCTCAAGTTGAAATTACTAATGCAGTTCAGACGAATCAAACAAACAACACTGCAGCTGCTCCAAATATTCCTAAAAATCCTATCAAGATAAACAGCAATGTAATAACTTCTGAAGAAATTGAAAGAAGAGGATATAAAAATGCTCAGGAAGTATTAGCTAATCAGCCGGGATTCGTCAATAAAGGTTCCTATATGGGTAATGAAACAGTTGAACCTGCAGGCGGAAGTGCTGACAACATGAAAATATATGTTAATGGTGTTCTTATGAATACAGCTAAAGGAAATGCTGATGCCGGTGTTGATTTAAGGAGAATACCATCAAACTTGATAGAAAAAATTGAAATTATAGGAAATTCTATTTATATAACTACAAAAACACCTATAGAAGATATTTTATTGATATCATTTGGTTATGGTGCATATAATACTATTACACCATCAATACTTTTCTCTAAAAATTTTGACAACAAACATATTGTTACTTTTACAGCAGATTCTTATTATACTGACGGAGATTATTACTATGATTTCTCAAACCAAGCAGGAAAACCTATAATAGGATATCTCAAAGATAATAAACAGCTTATTATAAACTCATCACTAGATTATAGATATAATTTTGAAAATAAAAACTATTTAAGAGCATTTGTTAATATATCATATTCGGATGCAGTATCAAAATATAAATTACCTCCGGATAATACAACCGATTCATGGTTTAAATTCACTACATTAACTTCATCTGTATCATACAATGGATTTTCTGATATACTTGATTATAATGTAAATTTATCTTATGTATTTGATTCTTTTGTAGACAGACCGTATTATCAATATGGAAAACCTATTTCAGATTATCAATCACATGGCATATCTTTAAATGCTAATCTTTCAAGAATGGACGAACTTTTACCAAATACAATAACATTATACAATAAATTAACTCCTGAATATAGATATGACTTTTTAATGGAAGATAAAAATGCAGTAGAAGAACATTATAATTTTATACCTCAAAGACATTCTTTATCATTATTATATGAACCTCAATTATCATTCGGATATTGGGATAATAATACACCGATATTTTCATTGCTTCCAAGTATTAAATATGAATTTCAGCATGAAGATTTTGACAACAGCAGAAATAATAATTATTTAGCATACAATGTGGCAGCAAATTTAAACTTTTACAAAGGATACAGTTTATATTTTTCATATTCTCATGATTATTCTGTACCTACATTCAATGATTTATTTTATAATAATTTTGGAAACCCAAATTTAAAACCTGAAGAATACAATCAAATATACACTAAACTTACTTTAGAACCAATTACAAATTTAAAAATAGAAACTTCATATACATATACTGTATACACAAATAAAATAGTTTGGTATTCAACTGTACCTGAAAATGTAGATTCAGCAATTTCTCATATAGTTACCCCAAGTGTAGAATATGGTATACCTTTTGCTAAATATCATAAAATAAAAGCTAAATTAGGTTATTCTTATCAGCTTGCTTATATGGGTAAAAACAAGCTGCCTAAAATAGGACTTCCTGAACATGTTGTAACTGCATTATTAGGATATGACTTTATACCTAATCATAAAGTATTAAGTTCATTATCTTTAAATATATACTATACCTACTCTGCTCCAAGACCTTTATCTGAGTATAAGCCTATATATTATTCAGAAGTTTTCCATGATTTTAATATATCTTTCTATTCGATATGGTTTGAACATTTAATATTTTCTATTAATTTTAAAAATATTTTAAATAGAACTCCTATACTTTCAACTTATGCTATTGCTAAGCCTTTTACTTGGGAATTTGAAATAGGGTACAATTTTTAATACAAATAAAACAAAAAATTAAACATATTGTTCTTTTTTATTTCATATTAAGATATTTTTTCAATAAAATGAAACAAATTCAGTATTTTAACAATATACTATTGACTTTTAATCATATAAATATATACTTAATATTAGTTACATAGAGAAAACTCTATATTTCACCATTGTCTTATACAATTCTGGAAATAATATACATCAGGAGTTATTATGATAGAATTCATTCTAAATACAAAAATAATATCTGGAAATAATGCATTATTAGAATTAGACTTATCAAAATCTAAACGTATCTCAATTTTTACAGATAATAATATGTTAAAAATTGGTGCTTGTAATTCAACAATAGAATTAATAAAAAAGAATAATATAAATTATGAAATCTTCTCTGATATAGAACCTGATCCAAGTTTTGAAATAGTAATAAAATGTTTAAGTAAAATTTTGGAATTTGAATCTGATACTATAATAGCAATAGGAGGCGGTTCTGTAATAGACACTGCCAAATCTGTAATATATTTTGCTTTGGAAGTAAATAAAAAGATGTCTGTAAATGCCAAAAAGCCTTTATTTATAGCAGTTCCAACAACAAGCGGTACAGGTTCTGAGGTAACTTCTTATGCAGTAATAACAGATAAAGAAACACATAGAAAAGTACCTCTAGTTTCTAATGAAATGCTTCCAGACATAGCATTATTAGACCCTCAATTTACATTGACTGTACCTCCTAGAATAACAGCTGAAACAGGAATGGATGTTATGGCTCATGCTTTTGAATCTTATGTTTCTATTAATGCAAGCCCATTTACTATTCCATATAGTGAATATGCTATACTTGGAGTTTTGAACAATATATTTAAAGCAGTTAATAATGGAAAAGATATTGAGGCACGCATAGCTATGCATGAAGTTTCTTGTATAGCCGGAATAGCTTTTAATAATGCTGGTTTAGGCTTGATACATGCTATGGCACATGCTCTTGGAGGAAGATTCAGACAGCCTCATGGAAGGGCTAATGCTATATTAATGCCTTATGTTATAGAATATAATGCTAAACATTGTAAAAAATCTGCTTCTAAATATGCAAAAATAGTATCATTATTAAATGTTAAAAATATTGATGATGATTTAACAGCTTCTACAATATTGAAATCTATTATTTTAGAATTAAATAAATCTATAGGAATAAATCATAAGATAACTGATTATGGTATTGATAGAAATGAATTTGAAAATGCTATAGAAGAAATGGCTTCAAATGCTTTGAAAGATGTTTGCTTATTGACTAATCCTGTAAAACCTAGCTTAGAAGATGTTAAAAATATTTATAAAAATCTTATATAATAAAAATAAATAATACAAATATTATTAAAAATAAAGAAGATTATTTCTGAGAAATGGTCTTTTTTATTTTGAAATAGATTAAATAAATTATATATACCTAAATAACTATATTTTATCAATTTTTACTTTTTTGTAAATGGAATTTTTGTTTATTAATAGTATGAAATATTATTAAGTTTTGTTAAAAATGCGAAGTAAAACCAAGATTTGTGTCAAAAATGCAGTCTTTCGTTAAGCGTATCCGAGCCTGTCAATGATATAGGTTCTTTGTGCCAATACCATACCTAAAGGTACTCCTTTTAGTCGCAAGCACTACTTTCAGTCACAAAAGAACTGTGGGGTTACGAAGTATGCAGAGCGGTGGGGCTAGTCACCACAAATAACATAAATTTAAAATTGTATTTTTTGACAAACTCTAAATTTTTCAGTATATACTGAAAATTTTTAAGTTTGTCA
>NZ_JAWLQI010000083.1:0-11592 GCF_036997785.1 Brachyspira pulli | reverse complement strand
TGATATTAATTCTGTTTTATCATAATTTTCATCATATACTACACCATATCCCATACAGCCTAAGCCTATTGCAGAAACTTCTAAATCTCCTAGCTTTCTTTTTTTCATGTTTATACCTCCTAAAGTTTTATTAATAAACTATTTTTAATTGTATAATAATTAAATAATCTTTAATACCAATCATGTTTTTCATCGCGGTTTAATTCTGATATTCTTTTCATATCTTCATTACTTAATTCAAAATCGTATATTTCTGTATTTTCTATTATATGTTCTCTATTGCTTGATCCAGGTATTACAATTACGCCTCTTTGTAAATTCCATCTTAATATTATTTGAGCAACTGATTTATTATATTTTGCTGCTATATCTTTTAATACTTTATCATTTAAAAGTTCTCTTTGATGTCCTCTGCCTCCTAATGGATACCAGCCTTGCACAGCTATTCCCAAACTTTGAATATATTCTATTACTTCAGTATCTTGATAATAGGGGTGTATTTCATTTTGTACTAAAGCAGGCATTATATTTATCTTTGGAATAAAATCTTTTAATTCTTTTATGTACCAATTAGAAAGTCCTGCAGAACGAATCTTGCCTTCTTTTATAGCTTTTTCTATAGCCTTATATGCTTCAACATCATTATTTCCTGGGTGATGAAGCAGCATCATATCAATATATTCTACATTTAATTTCTTTAATGCATCATTTATAGCTTTTTCTGCATTATTATATTGATTAGGATATAATTTTGTAATGATAAAAATATCTTTTCTATCAATCTTTGAATCTTTTACAGCCTTTCCAACCTCTTCTTCATTTCTGTATATATAAGCTGTATCAATTAATCTGACACCATTTTGTAAAGCAAAAAGTACAGAATTGTAGCATTTGTCATTTAACAGACTATATGTACCTATGCCGTTTAATGGTATTTCATATCCGCTGTTTAATTTTGCTGTTTTTGTATTAAAGTTAAAAATTATTTTTTTATTGTTTTCCATATTAGTATTTGCCTCTGCTTTTTTATTTAATGAAGTTACATATGCACTAATAATAATTAATAATAAACATAAAAATATTTTTTTCATAATCTTTATTTCCAGACATTTATATATATTTTTTAATTTACTCTATTTCATTCAATTTTAATTGTGAAAAATTATAAGCGGGAATTATTATTAAGGAAATTTACAACGTTTAATATATTCCTGCTAAGTATTTAGTTGTTTATACACTTTTTATTCAGCATTATTTTCCGTAATTTATTATCATCTCTACGAAGCTAGGATCATAATGATTAACAAATGCACTTGTACCTTTGTCTAATTTTCTTAATTCCGTCATATCTGCATCTGAAAGCTGAAAATCGAAAACTTCAAAATTTTCTTTCATTCTATCTTTATGTGTAGACTTTGGAATAACTATAACATTTTCTTGTATTAAGAAGCGTAAAGAAACTTGAGCGGGTGTTTTTCCATATTTGTTTCCTATTCTTTTTAATACTTCGTTTTCAAATAAATTATTTTCCCCCCTAGCCATAGGACTCCAAGCCATAAGCTGAGTATTGTATTTTTTTAACAGTTCTCTGAAATTAGCTTGCTGCTGAAATATATGAACTTCCATTTGATTAATTGCAGGCTGCACCTCCGCAAAATTTGAAATATCTGTAAATCTATCCGGAAAGAAATTGCTTAAACCTATAGCTTTTAATTTCCCTTCTTTATAAGCTTCTTCCATAGCTCTATAAGTTCCGTAATAATCGTTAAAAGGCTGATGAATAAGCATTAAATCTAAATAATCGGTTTTAAGTTTTTTCAAAGATTCATCTATAGATACTTTTGCTTTTTCATATCCTCCGTTTGTAATCCATACTTTTGAAACTAGAAAAAACTCTTCTCTTTTTATTCCTGATTTTGAAACAGCTTCTCCTACTCCCTCTTCATTGAAATATGCCTGAGCAGTATCTATTAATCTGTATCCTGCCTCTATAGCGTCTGTAACGCATCTTTCGCATTCTTTAGGATCAACTAAATAGACTCCGTATCCCAATATTGGCATTTCTAAACTATTGTTTAGTTTTACTTTTTGCATAGCAAATTCTCCTTTTTATTTTATAATTTTAAAAATTAATCATGTATTTTATATTCATTTAAAAATTTTGCTGTTTTGTAAGAAGTATGATCTATTATTTTACTATAACCTATATCTAGTTTTACTATAGCCTCCATATCTTCTTTATCCAATTTAAAATCCCATATATTTATATTTTCTTCCATACGATTTTTATACACAGTTTTAGGGATTATCATAACACCTCTTTCTATATTCCATCTTAATATTACTTGAGCCGCAGTTTTATTATATTTTTTTGCTATTTTTAATAAAACTTCATTCTCAAAAATTCCCTGTCCTGCTTCTGCTAAAGGTCCCCAAGCCTGAGGAAGCACATCGTACTCTTTCATAACTTCTATTAATTCCTGCCTTTGAAAAAAAGGATGAAGTTCTACTTGATCTATCACAGGTTTTATTTCAAAGTTCATGCATAAATCAACCAATCTCAAAGAGTCAAAATTGCATACTCCTAGAGCTTTGATTCTCCCTTCTTTATAAAATTCTTCCATAGCTCTCCAAGAACCGTAATAATCTCCATAAGCTTGATGCAAAAGATAAACGTCTAAATAATCAAGTCCTAATTTTTTTATGGATACTTCAAATGCCCTCTTAGTATTTTCATATCCTGCATCCTGCACCCATAATTTTGTGGCAATAAAAATCTCCTCTCTTCTAACACCGCTTTCTTTAACAGCTTTTCCTACAGCCTCTTCATTAAGGTATGCGGAAGCTGTATCTATATATCTGTATCCTGCTTCAATGGCATTTAGTACAGATTTTTTACATTCTTCATAATTAGGTATTTGAAAAACTCCGAATCCTAAAATAGGCATTTCAAGTCCATTATTTAATTTTACTTTTTTCATACTATAACTCCTATTGTTGCTATTAATAATTTATTATTACTAATAAAAATTTTGGGCAAAAGGCTCTTTTAAGTGAACTTAAAAGAACCCCAAAATTTTTATATTATTATCAGTAAACTCCTTATCACTAATTTTTCAAGTTTATTATCAATTATTTTCAAATTATAGCATTAGAGTTCACTCCAATGTCAATAGTAATTTTTATAATTTTTTAATTATTAACACTAAAAGTTATTTGTACACTTCCTCTGCCAAGCGTATCTTTAAGTCCAGATGTATTTTCTATATATCCTATTTTTGTATAACTATAAGATGTTGAAAAGTTTTCATAAAAAAGAACCAAACAATTACTGCCGTAAAGCATAAAGTCACCTGTTTTTATGCTTCCAACTCTTGATGATTGTGTTGTAAGATTTTTACTTAAATTATGATATTTTTCATTAGCGTTTAAATCATTCATAGTTATTGTTAATGGCATCATAGCTAAAAAATCTTTTGCTGTTTGATTATCATAAAGTATTAATTTGTATTCTTTATTATTTATTTTTAAATTAATAGATGTATTTAATGTGTTCATAGTTGTATTATCTCCATATACTGAATTGCACGCTGTCATTATAAAAAGAAAAAAAGTTAATAGTATTTTCATATTTAATCCTTAATTATATTAATTATTTTTAGATAGTCTGTTTTCACATTCTCTCATTTTTGTATCATAATTTTGTATTTTAAAGTCTAATTTTTCCAATGTTTCTTTAAGTTCATTTATTCTATTTACTATTGTTTCTCTTTGATCTATTAGTAATTGTTTTCTTGCCTCTAATGTGGCATCACCTTTATTGTATAGCTTTATATATTCTATCAATGATTCTATACCCATTCCGGCACTTCTCATATATTTAGCAAATTCTATCCAAGCTAGATCATGATCAGTATAATTTCTTATTCCGCTTTCGCTTCTTTCTACCTCAGGAATTATTCCTATTCTTTCATAATACCTTAATGTATCAGTGGATAATTCCATTTTTTTGCTGACTTCTGCTATTGTCATAATTTTATCCCCTTTATGGAAACTAATAATGTTATAAAATTGTTCATTATTGCTTATTTATAGCAGAATTATAACATTGGAGTGCACTCCAATGTCAACATTTTTTTATATTTTTTACTTTTTTTATTTTGTACTGATTTATTATTAATAGTTGACTTTATACTATAATTTAGTATAATTTCTAAAAGTGAAATTATGATTTTTATATTAGGAAAGTTATGTCGGATTTATGTTTTAGAGTGCTGGATTGGGACTTTTTTGCTCCAGATATGGATAAAAAGTTTATATTAGACAATATAAATAATGATATAAAAATTACTTATGGCGATACTAATCCAGATTTAGACTTTATACCAAGGGCACAAAAAAGAAGGCTTAGTCAAATAACTAAATTATCATTTGAATCTGTAAAAAATATAATAAAAGAAAATGAACAAATGCCTATATTTTTTGTATCAAAATATGGAGAAATAAAGCAGCAATATAATATTTCAAAGAAGATAGTTACAGAACATGAGGTTTCTCCGGCTCTTTTCAGTTTTTCTGTTTTTAATACTGCGGTAGCACAGCTTACAATATTTTATCAAAATCATGAAAGAGCTATTGCCGTTACTTGTTATGATAATTTTATAGATACAGCACTTGTTCAAGCTATGGCTTTTTTAAAAACTTCTAATCATAATGAAGCCCTTATAATCATAGCTGATGAAAGATTACCGGAAAGTTACGAAGAAATATCTAAAGACATTAATTATTCTTTTGCATGTTCTTTTCTTATATCTAAAGACAATCCTAATATTTGTATTGATATGTTAGAAAATGACACTAAAAAAGATGAAAATTCTATTATAGATTTTATAAAATTTATATCAACAGACAGTACTAATTTGAAATTGGGTAAAATCGAATTAACAAAAAGATGATTTTCTATATTTTTAGATAATAATTATTTTAAGGAGAATTATAAAATGAGTATTGAAGACCAAATAAAACAAATAGTGATAGAAGCAGCAAATTTAGAAGGTATGACAATAGATGATATAGATACTGATGCTCCATTATTTGGAGATGAATTAGGTCTTGATTCTATAGATGCATTAGAGATAGGTGTTGCTATTAGAAAGAAATTTAATATAAGTTTTTCTGATATAGAAGAAAACAATAAAAAACATTTCTATTCTGTTGCAACTTTAGCTAAATATATAAGAGAAAATTCAGATAACAAATAAAAACAATATTATGAGAAAATTAAGCAATACAAATTTTTATTTATTAAAAGATTCAGAGGATATTTTTCTTATTCATAAGGAAAATAAAAGTTTTATAAAGTATAAAGAATATGTAAATGATATAGTAAAATGTTTGGAATATATTTCTAAATATAAAGAAGATACTATTACAGTATTTATTGAAGATGCTTATAGATTTATTTCTATTATTACAGCAGGATTTATACTTAAAAAAAGGGTTAATGTTTTGAATAATAATAGCCCTAAATATGTTGAAAGCATAGTAGACAATACTATGATTTATATATCCGATACTGAAAAATCTGCTTTTAATTTAGACGAAGTATTTAACAGCAGTACTAATGATAAATGGTTTGATTTGCTTAAAGAAACTATTATTGATGAAAATGTATATATCAATTTTTATACATCAGGCTCAACAGGTCACCCTAAACTTATAGAAAAGACTTTAAAGCAATTTGAGGCAGAAGCTACTAAAATAGTTAATCAATTTACTGATGAAATAAAAGATTCTGTATTCTTATATACAGTTCCTCATTATCATAGTTATGGTTTTGTATTTGCAGTATTAGTTCCATATATGTTGGAATTAAAATGTATTAATAACAGAATAAATTATTTAGAAACTATGAATAATTTTGCACAATATGATAAGATTACAGTAGTAACAACACCAGCATTTTTAAAGAGAATAGATAAATCTTCATTGAAAATAAAATCTAAATGGTATTTATTTTCATCTACAGGAGTACTTGATAAAAGTGTTAATGATCTTTGTAAAGAGGTGTTTAATACAGATGCTACAGAAATTTACGGAAGTACTGAAGCTGGTGCAATGGCTTTTAGAAGAAGAAGCGAAAATGAATTATGGACAAGATTAAGCGTTGTAAGTTTGAAAGTTGATGAGAATGGAAGTATAGAATGCTGTTCAGGTTATACAGGTGATAATATTTGGATACATGTCGGCGATGTTGTTAATATGAAAAATGAAAATGAGTTTGAACTTTTAGGAAGGGAAGACTCTATAGTAAAAATTGAAGGTAAAAGAATAAGTGTTCAGCAAATAGACAGACAAATTTTACAAGATAAGCATTTTAAAGATAGTTATACTATATATTGTAAATCTGAAAAAAGAGAATATGTTGTTTCTTTTGTGGTTCTTAATGGAAGCAATAATAATATTGAAGAGATGAAAAAATATACTATTGAGTATTTAAAAGGATATTTTGAAACTGTTGTTTTACCTAAAAAAATATATTTTGTAGACAGTATTCCAAGAAGCGAGATTGGAAAGGTAGACAGAAAAGCACTTGATGCTATAATGCAAGGAAATTAAATTGTATAGTGATATTGCTAATTATACTATAGATGAACATACTCAAGATATGTTTAAAGTTAAGCTTTTTATAGGTGAAAATTTGCCTTATTTTGATGGGCATTTTGAGAATTTTAAACTTTTACCCGCTATAGCTCAAGTAAAGATTGCTGTTGATATATCCAAAAATATTTTTAATAGAGATTTTGATATCAATAGACTTTTAAAATTAAAATTCGTAAATATGATTTTTCCAAATACAAATGTTATCATAGAATGTCATTGTTTGAATAATATACTTTCTTTTAAGATATATGATGAAGATAAAAAATATTCAGACGGCAAATTGTATTTTGCTTAGAGGTTTTATCTTATGAGTCATTGGAGTGAGGAAAAAGAAATAGGCAATAGGTGGAAGGCAGTATTTTCTGCTTTCGTTTATAAAATATTAGGAAGAATGTTTATAATAATATACCTAATACCTATAAGTATTGTTTATTTTTTCTATTCTAAAACTAGAATGCAGGCTTCAAGAGATTATCTTAGAAGAATGTCAAAATATAATAAAAAAATAAAGTCTAATTTTATTTGTTCATATAAGCATTTACTTTCATTTGTAGTGTCTATTTCAGAAAAAATAGCAGCTTGGAACGGCGATATACCTATAAAAGATTTGATAATAAAAACTAAAGATGATTATGAGAAAGTTATTGAATTGCTTAATAATAAAAACGGCATGATAATATTATTTTCTCATATAGGAAATGTTGAGCTTTTAAAGGCATTAGCTGTTATTAATGAAGGCAATCCTATTAAAAATTATAAGATAAATATAATAATAGATTCTAGGGTAAATAAAAATGTTAATATATTAATGGGTGAAGGTAAAAATAATTCCTTTATAGATTTTATTGATGCTTCCAATATAGGCCCTGAAACTATTATAAGTATTGAAAATAAATTAAATAATGGTGAAATAGTAGCAATAGCAGGTGATAGAACTTCTAATAAAACAGACAGAGTAAATTATATAAATTTTTTAGGAGAAGATGCTCCTTTTCCATGCGGTGCTTTTTTGATTCCTATACTTCTTAAATATCCTGTTTATTATTTTTTCGCTTTAAGAGAGAATGACAAAATACTTTCAAAGAAATATAATTTTTATATACATTCTTCAAAAATAAAGTTGGATAGTGAAGAATCAAAGAACAGAAAAAGAAAAAATGAACTTATATTAGAATTAACTAAAGAATTTGCTTCCATTATAGAACAAAAAGCTATAGAATATCCTTATCAATGGTATAATTTCCATGATTTTTGGTATAAGGGGAATTAATTTATGGGTAAAAATATAAATAAAAAGATTTATTTAGAGAATGATTATTATATAAAACCTTCTTTCTATGATTTAGATCCTATGGGAGTTGTTTGGCATGGCAATTATATAAAGTTTATGGAGCAGGCTAGAGAGGCTATGCTTGAAATTATAGATTATAATTATGATATTATGACTGCTAAAGGTGTAATGTGGCCTATAGTAAAATTGGAAGTAAAATATATTAATTCTATTAAATTGAATCAAAAAGTGAGAATTCATACTGCTTTAACAGAGTATTTAAATGGCATGAAAATAGAATATACTTTTTATGATGAAGATAATAAGATAATATCAAGATCATCTACATTGCAAATGCCTATAGATTCAGAAACTAGAAAAGGTTTTTTAAATAGTCCAAAAGATTTTATTGAAAGAATAGAAAGAATTAATAATTAAATATAAAGTTTTTTTTACAATTTTTGTTTTTATTGTATTATATATCATACTATATAAATAATATTAGGAAGTGTAAAATGAGAAAAATTTTTATAATATTTATTGCAATGGCTTCTATTTTATTATGCCAAGTTAAAGACGAATACAAGAATGCTAAACTTTTAAAAGGTACTTATACACAAATAGTTACACAGAAAGGAAGAAGTTTTGAATCTTCAGGTGATTTCATTGTTGCAAGCGGTTATGGTATATGCTGGTTTACTAAAAGCCCTAAAGAATCAATCACTGTTATGGGAGATAAAAATGTTACTCAGATACTTCCAAACGGTAAAAAGAAAGTTATGGCAGATTCAAGCAATGCTATGTTTTCTCAAATAGCTAATATAATAAAATCAATATTCACTTATGATGAAAAAACTATAAAGGATTCTTTTGATCAAACTTCTGAAAATGGAGTTACTGTTTATACTCCTAAAACTGAGGAGTTAAAAAAAGTAATAGAAAAAATAGAAGTTAGTTTTGCTTCTGCCGGTTATATAGAAAAAATAAAAATGTATTCTTCAAATAATAGTACAACTGAATATATAATGAAAGTTTTATCAAAATCTAATTCTTTAACTCCTGAGGAGACAAAATATTTTGAGTAAGAGAAAATTTTTAATAGCTTTATGGATATTTTTTCATTTATTTGCAGTTGCTGTATTCATAATAAGACATGATAAAATAGCAAAGATAGATACAAATTTTTTATCCATAACACCTAAATTTCTTGAAGATAAAGATTTTCAAAAACCATTAGAAGATTTCTTTCTAAAAAATTCAAGCAGCGTAAAGATATTCATAGAAAGTGAAAATTTTGATGCAGCAAAAGATAATGCATTAAAATTAGAAAGTTATATAAAAGATTTAAATACTAATGTTGCTGTGAATTTACGTTCTAAAAGTTATGATAATATATTGGAAATGATGATCAAATATAAATATCAGCTTCTTTCAAAAGAGATAAGAGATTATTTATTGAATGATGAGGCAGATATTGTTGCTGAAAATTCTCTTGCTAATTTTTATTCTCCGTTCTTTATACCTATAGTTGATAATGTTGAAGATGATCCTTTCTTTGTTGTTAATTCTAAAATAAATGAAATTCTAGTTTCAGAAAATAATGTGGAATCAAGAGATGGAATACAATTTATAAATTATGAAAATAAATACAATGTTCTAATTAATATAGACATGCCTAAAAAAATAGACAGTGAAGATTTTTTTGATAATCTTACATCTTATTTAAATGATTTAGAAAGTAATGAAGATATAAATGTATATATATCAGGTGTTCCAATACATACTTATTATAGTCAAAAGAGTGCAAAGAGTGAAATTACTATTATATCTATTGTATCATTGATAGTTATTTCTATAATATTTATTTTTATATTTAAATCTATAAAGCCTTATATTGTATCAATGTGTACAATATTTTTGGCTGGCGGTACGGCATTTTTATTATCATCTATATTTTTTAATTCTTTGCATATATTTACATTTGTATTTGGTACAAGTTTAATAGGTATATCGATAGACCATTCAATACATTTTATAACAGAATGGTATAATGAAAAAGATAAAAAGGAAGTATTAAAAAAAATATTTCCTAGTATGCTTTTAGGTTTTTTAACTACTATAATAAGTTATTTATCATTATCTTTAACTTCTCTTACATTATTAAAACAAATAGCTTTATTTTCTATATTCGGACTTGTAAGTTCATTTTTGACAGTAAACATAATATATCCTATAGTATTTAAAAATGATAAAAGAGAAATAAAGAGTTCTATATTAAATGGAAGTAAAAATATATTAAATAGTTATGTTAAAATAATTAATATAAAAACAGTATCCATACTTTTTATAATTTTAGTTTTAATTTCTGTAATATCAATACCAAGGATAAAAGTTAATTTTTCAGCCAATCAGCTTTATAATACACCAGACTTTTTATTAAAGAGTGAAACAGAAGTTTATAAAAGATTGAATACATCTTTGGCAAAAAATATAATAATATCGAGAGGAGATACTCTTTCAAAGGCATTATTGGCAGAAGAAAGTATAGGTGATAATTTTACTAATAACTATATGTCTATATCAAGAGTACTTTATTCAGATGAAAGACAAAAAGATAATATAAAACTTGTAGAAGAAAAATTAATGCCTCTTTTAAAAGATCAAATTAATGCACTTGATTTAAATGAAGCTTCATATAATAAAATAAAATTAGAATTTGAAAATACTAAAAATGAAATTCTTGATATAAATAAAATAATTGAAGAACCAGATTTTAGTGATTTAAAAAAGATTATCACTACAAATAATAATAAATATTTCCTTATAGCAACAAGCGATTATAATACTAACGATGTTATAAAAGTTACTAATAATGATGTTAAGATATTTAATTTAAATCAAGAAATTAATGATGCATTAGACAGTACTGCAAAAACTGCTATAAAAATGGCTGTTATTGCATATATAATAATATTCATAGCTGTGATGATATTCTTTAATAAAAAACAGGCTTTGGCTATAATATTAGTTCAGTTAATGTCAATATTGATTAATTTATCATTACATTCAATATTTGGAATGAATATAAATATATTTTCAATATTTGCTTTGATACTTTCTATAGGAATATCAATTGACTATGCAATATTTTTCTCAAACAGTGCAGCAGATAAAGAGATTACATTTTTAGCAGTATTTTTATCTATGATGACAACAGTATTATCCTTTGGTACCTTGGCATTCAGCGGATTTATACCTGTTAAATCATTCGGTTTATTCTTATTTATAGGAGTTTTATCATCATTTATTCTCTCTCCTGTATTATTCAAGTTTAATAAATTGATTGATAAAAATTAGAATATACAGGAAAGTTAAAAAAATTTTAGTATATACCTAAACAATTATATTTTGTCAAAAATAATTTTTTTAAATTTTAAATATCTGCAGGGCTTTGCCCCGCCCCCCACTTCTTTTGGTGCCCCAAAGAAGCAAAAGGGCTATATTTTAGCTTAAATTAATAGTTTATATTACATGTAAAACAATTTTAGTATGATTTAGTACTAATTTTATACCTTGCACTTTTTGCAACTTTTTGCGGCGGGAAAAAGTTGAATAAAAAAATGACAAACTTAAAAATTTTCAGTATATACTGAAAATTT